>NZ_JBFULV010000134.1:0-14768 GCF_054049715.1 Rhizobacter sp. P5_C2
GCCCTACGAGAGGGAGTCAAAGTCAAGGGCGCGACGTTCTACGGCTGCGAACTGCGCGATGATGATGAGCTGCCATCCTGGGAGTGGTAGTGGGGTGCCGCGCAAGTTCGCATAGAGCTGAAGCCCAAGGGTCTCAGTTCGGCCATTTGCGGGCACTGCCGATAGACTGCTTTGGAGTCCCACGCACCCTTGTCGTCATGTCCATCAAGCTCCAACCGTTGTCCGAGGAACGCTTCCTCGGAACGTTCTCTCCTCCGATGCAGGACATGACAAAGTCTGCCGAAGAAGTCGTGGACATATGGGACTACGCAGCGGCGGTCTTTGCCAGCGATTTTGCAGGGCATGAAACAGGGGCCTGGGATGTGGCCTACGTCTACCAGGACTGCTCGAATACATGGCAGCACGTTCTGGTGAACACTGACGTTCCAGACGCGTATGTCGTCTTTGTCATCGCAATGGCTAGGAGGGAGCTACTTGGGCATCACTTCCTGAACCTTCGCGAGATATACGGACTCACACAATGAACCCCGACAAAGCTGAGTATCGGGTTTAGTGCCATGCACTCGACCTCTCGTATGACAGCTCGGGGTCTGCCAGCGCCTGTCGGCTCAGCGAGCGAACGGCTGTGCCCGGCCATTTCCGGTCAGTCGTCGATGACCGCTTTAGGGTACGGATCTTCAGTGGAAGATCGATGCCACCGCGAGAGGGACGCACGACCTAGCTCTCTTGAGTATGTCGACTTCAGCGCAGCGATCTGCTGTTCGGCAAGTGGACCTGCCGGAGCTTCGATCGCTGTCCCTGCATACAAGTAGAGATAGAGAGCGGCGAGCTGTTCGAGTCGCTCTGATGTTGACTCCACACTGAAGGTCGCCGGAAGACTGTTCAGCGCTTGGATCACAACCGGTGGACACCCAGTCTGTCGGTCCGCGATGTACAGGTCAGTCCAGGTGCGGCTGCTCACAGGAAATGAGTCGCCATCGGTGTCAACATTCCAGTTTGGGCCGTATAGGAGATCGATGAAGACTCTGAAGTCTGGCCGATCTCTATCGATCGAGACGAGATGCACGTTTTGTCTTTCTCAGGATCACTTCTGAAGGTGGCATTGCGCGAGAGTGCCGTCATCGTAGGCCAAGGCCTCTTCGCTCTGGTTTCCGGGCACTGGACTTCAATCTCTCGCATGGCTATGCGTTCGGAAGATAGAAGAACTCGAACCCACGCGCGGCTAAGCACTCGAAATTTTCCACGTCTCGCTCGCCAAACTCAGCGGTGAGCAGCGCCCGGTTCGCAACCGAGGGATCTAGTCGATGCCGCCCCAATTCCATTGCGCCAACGCCAAACGCCGTGGCCAATGCGTGACTTGCAGCGCTGGTTCCGGCGATGAACACGTTGGACACGACGGTAGCTCCGGTCGCCACGCTCGCGTAGAACTTCTCGCCATACTCGAGCGACGAGGCGATCTCATTGGAGAACGGCCCGATGGCGATTACCTGTGCATCAAGTCCCATGTGATGAATGTACATCCCACGTCGGACGGCGGATGCGAAGGACTGCTTTCGGGCGTCGAGATCGTCTCGGCAAAGGACTCCTTCGGGTCGATAGCTCCAGTTCGCGTGCGCGCACAGCGGACGTTCAACCGGATCTCGCCCGGGTTGGAGCGCGGCGCGTTGACGAGCGTCCTTTTTGCCGCAAAGCTCGACCGATCTTTTGACCACCTCCGGCGCCCGGCGGCAATCGGCCGAGGCTGTGTGGAAGAAGGGCCGACGACGAGATCCTCAACCCGCCACAGCCACCGGCTTGTCGCCACGCTGCAACCGCCACAGCAGCAGATACGCCACCACCGACGCCGCCACCACCACGTGCCCGACCCACTCGAAATGCTGCAACCGTCCATCGGCGCCCATCGTGACGATGTGCCCCGCGATGACCGACGCGACGCCGCCCGACAACTGCTGCACCGAAGCGCTGATCGCGTTGAACGCACCGCGCTGGGCCGGTGACGGCACGCCGGCCACCATCGCCTGGAACGGGATCATCCGCGAGAAGATCCCGACGAACAGCATCGCGTTGACCGCGATCAGCACCGGCAGCGTCACCGGGCCGAGGTGCGTGTAGATCTGCACCATCGTCATCGCCACCAGCGTGCCCCCCGTGAACACGCGGAACTTGCCGAACTTGTCGGCGGCCCGCCCGATCAGCGGCCCGAAGACGATCGTGCACAGCCCCGTCACCAGGTACACCACCGGCAGGCTGTGCAGGTCGATGCCGAGGTTGTTGACGGTGAACGCACTGCTGAACGGCATCAGCATGAAGCCGCCGGTGGTCAGCAACGCGGTCGCCGCGAAGGCCAGCAGGTGGCGCGGCACGGCCACCGTGTGCATCAGGTGCTCGAAGGCGCCACGCTCCTGCGGCAGCTTCAGGTGCCCATCCACCGGCTGCAGCCGCCACGCCACCACCAGGCCGCCGACCAGCCCGAGCGCGGCCATCGCGAAGAAGGGCATGTGCCAGTTCCAGTGGCTCGACAGGTAAAGCCCCGCCGGCAAGCCCAGCACCTGGCTGGCCGCGAATGCGGTCTGGATCAGCCCCATCACGCGGCCGCGCATCGAGGCCGGGAACAGGTCGGTCGAGATCGCGAGCACGATCGAGCCGATCACGCCGCCGAACAGGCCGGTGACGATGCGCGCCGCCAGCAGGCTCTCGAAGTCCGGCGCCAGGCCGCACCACAGCGTGCCCAGCACGAAGCCGCCGTAGAAGAACAGCAGCAGCTTCTTGCGGTCGAAGCGGTCGGCAAAACCGGCCGTCAGCAGCCCGGCCGCGCCGGCGCTGAACGCATAGGCCGAGACGACCAGCCCGAACTGCTTCGGCGTGATCGACAGCGCCGGCATGATCAGCGCGCCGAGCGGCGCCATCAGCATGAAATCGAGGATGACGGCGAACTGCAGGAAGGCGAGCAGCCCCAGCACCACCTTCTGGTAGGGCGAGAACGCCTGGGGCGTTGCGGGGGCCGCGAGGGAAGGTGTGCTCATTCAGGGGCTCCGGTGCGGGCGTCGGCTCGATGGTCGGGGCTGCCATCGGGATGCCGGCCGCGGCGAAACCGCTCACGTTCCTCGGGGGTCATCGCGTGCCAGTCGGGGCCGCATCGTCCGCGCCGCCCGAACCGGTGGCCATGCCAGCCGCCGCGCCAGCCACCATACCCGCGGAAGCCGCCGAACAGGATGCGGCACAGCAGCAGCAGGCCGAGCGCATGCGGGTAGTCGATGGCCTGCGCACCCGTCAGCAACCCGGGAATCACCGCGTTCCACAGGCCCATCACCACGCCGCCCAGCGCGGCGATCGCGATCAGCCCCAGCAAGAAACGCCCCAGGAACATTGCCTTGAATCTCATCATGTTTCTCCTTCGAATTCGTCGTAGATGGGTTGCAGCCGCGAGCGCAGGTAGAGCACCGCATAGCGCTTGCGGGAGAGCAGGGTGTTGAGCGGCACGCCGGTTTCTGCGGCCATGGCCTTGAAGCTGAGGCCGTCCAGCTCGTGCGCGATGAACACCTCGCGCTGGTTGGTCGGCAGGTCGTCGAGCGCCTGCTGCAGCGTGCCCAGCAGCACCGACCGTGCATAGGCCGCCTCCGGCCCGCCGTCCGGGTCCGGCAGCGCCAGGTCCAGCCGCGTGTCGTCGTCGTCCGGGTCGGCACTGTCGCGCAGCGGCGCCTCGCGCTTCTTGCGGAAGCGGTCGACGATGCGGTTGCGCGCCACCTGGAACAGCCAGGCGCTGACCTGCTCGATCGCCGACGGCAGCCGGTAGGCCTCGACGAACTCCTCGAGCACGTCCTGCAGGATGTCTTCCGCGTCGGTCGGGTCGGCGACGCGGTGCCGGATGAATGCGCCCAGCCGCCCGGACTCGCGCCGCACCGTGGCGGTGATCTCGTGTTCGGGGTCGCGATCGGCGTCGGGCAAGGTCACGAGAGCGGGCGGCGTTGGCGGATCCATGCCAGGGAAGACGTTCCTGGCGCTGGAATATTGTGGCGATCAGGCCAATTCGGCGACATGGCTGCGGTAGTGCGCCAGCGTGATCGCCTGCGCGTCGTGCGAGAGCTGCACCGCCGCAGCCTCGGCCGAGCCGCTGGCGGCGTCGATCACGCGCTCGAACATCTGCGCCTCGTGCGTGGCGACCGCGCGGTCCCAGCCGGCGTCTTCGAGCAGGTGGCGGCCCAGTTCGGCCGCATCCAGCATCGCGGCATTCACGCCCTCGCCACCGAACGGCGACATCACATGCGCCGCGTCGCCCAGCAGCGTCAGCCCGCGCCGGTGCGTCCAGCGGTGGCCGACCGGCAGCGCGTGGATCGGTCGCGCGACGAAGTGGCCGTTGCTCGCGCGCAGCAGGTCGGTGACCGCGTCGGCGTGGTCGGCGAATTCGGCGACCAGTTGGTCGCGCACCGCGGTTGGCGACGTGAAGTCGAAGCGCTGCGCCGCCCAGTCGGCGGGCACGCGGAAGATCGCGTAGCCGCGCACGTGCGAATGGCCGTTGCGCTGCGCGATGATCTGCCGCCCGTCGCCGAGCACATCCAGCTTGCCGCGGCCCACCAACTTCGCGAGGGGCGGGTGGCGGGCATCGATGTCGTCGATGCCGAACTCGATGAAGGTCAGGCCGCTGTACTGCGGCTGGTAGGCCGACAGCAGGGGCCGCACGCGCGACCAGGTGCCGTCGGCACCGACGACCAGGTCGAACGGGCCGCCGTCGTGCTGGCCTTCACCGTCGGAGAACACCGGTGTCCAGCGGCCATCGGCCTCGGCGCGCAGCTCGCGCAGCGCGCGGCCCCACCGCACCGTGCCGGCCGGCAGCGCGCCGAGCAGCATCGCGCGCAGCGCGGTGCGGTCGACCTCGGGCCGGTTGCCGGCGCCCGGGTTCGGGTCGTCGAACAGCACGCGGCCGGCCTTGTCGATCAGCCGCGTGCCCTGGTCGTCGTAGCGCGCGATGGCGCGGAACTCGGCATCCAGCCCGGCGCGTTCGACGGCCAGCAGCCCCGAGCCCTCGTGCAGGTCGAGCGTGCCGCCCTGCGGCCGGGCCAGCGCATCGGCCTCGCGCTCGAAGACGGTGGCGGTGATGCCGCCCAGGTGGAGGATGCGCGCCAGCGTGAGCCCGCCCGGGCCGGCGCCGATGATGGCAATGCGTGGGTGCTTGTGCATGGGGTCGATCGGCGTTCCGTTAAAATAGGTTCCTATGCATATTAAGATAGCATCCTATCTATCGTCAAGCCCGCCATGAACGATCAACCGCCCCCCAATCCGCTGAAGCTGATCGGCCGCGCCTCGCGGGTCTTCATCCGGCTGGTCGACAGCGAGATACGCGAGCTGGGGTTCGCGATGGGGCAGCTGCCGGTGCTGGTGTCGCTGAAGGGCGGCAAGGCACTGTCGCAGGCCGAGTTGGCGCGGCTGGCGCATGTCGAGCAGCCGAGCATGGCGCAGCTGCTGAACCGCATGGAGCGCGACGGCCTGGTCGAGCGCGTGGCCGATCCGGACGACAAGCGCAGCCGGCTGATCTCGCTGACGCCGGCGGCGGCGCGCAAGATGCCGAAGGCCAAGGCCTTGCTCGACGCGCGCACGGTCGAGGCGCTCGACGGTTTCAGCGCGGCCGAGGCCGAGCAGCTGACGGCGCTGCTGCAGCGGCTGAACGCGAACCTCGACCGGATGGAGGGGGGCGAGGGCGAACCGGTCGAACCCGGCGGGGCCGGCTGATCAGGGCAGCTCGTGCACGTTCGGCCGCGACGGCACCGGCGGGACGCTGAAGTTCGCGAAGCGGGCCACCTCCTGAACTGTTCGCCCTGAGCCTGTCGAAGGGTCTGCTCGCAATGCACGAGGCTTCGACAGGCTCGGCCCGAACGGGTGTACCTCCGTCGGAGGAAGGGGGCACGTCACACTTCCTCACTGCGCCCTCGCTATCCGCGTTTGCATGTGAGCTTCCCTTCGTTGTGTCCTCCGATGTCGGTGTGTAGCCTGCGGTCACTGTTTTCTCCGTGACCCTTTCAACATGCCTTCCTGCACACCACCGCGAACCGCGTCCCCACCCTCGATCTCCGCGCTCGTCAGAAGCCTGCTGCTCGCCGCGGTCATCCCCGCACACGCCGCCGAGCCCGAGGAGCAGAACCTGCCCGGCGTGCAGGTCACCGGCTCGCGCCTGCTGCGGGCGCAAGCCGAAGGGCCGAGCCCGGTCACCGTGATCAAGGGCGAGGACCTCGAGCGCCAGGGCTACAAGAACGTGTTCGACGCGCTCGCGGGCCTGACGCAGAACACCGGCTTCACGCAGGGCGAGGACTTCGGCAACACCTTCACGCCGGCCGCCAACGCGATCAGCCTGCGCAGCCTCGGCCCGAACCACACGCTGACGCTGCTCAACGGCCGCCGCGTCGCCGACTACCCCACCGCCTACGACGGCGAGGTCAACTTCGTGAACCTCGCCAACATCCCGTCGGTGCTGATCGACCGCATCGAGATCCTCGACGGCGGCGCCTCGGCGGTCTACGGCTCCGACGCCATCGCCGGCGTCGTCAACATCATCCTGAAGCGCCAGACCGACGGCATCCACCTGAACGTGAAGGCCGGCACCACGCAGCAGGGCGGCGGCGAGAACCTGCGCGTGCAGCTCAGCGGCGGCGTCACGAGCGACGCGGTGACCGGCGTCTGGGGCCTCGAACTCGGCAAGCGCCAGCCGATCTGGAGCCGCCAGCGCGACTTCATGGCCGACACCACGCTGGCCGGCGCTGCGCCGACGGCGATCGCGTCGCGCCGCAATGCCGACACCGGTGCGTATGTCGACCCCGGCACCGCCTGCGATGCGCTCGGCGGGCTGTTCGACGGCAGCACGCGGCGCTACCAGGTCGGCAGCCGCAATTACTGCGCGAGCGGCCGCGCGCAGCCGACCTACTGGACCACGCAGACCGGCAACGAGACCGTCAACCTCGGGGGGCTGGTCGACCTCGCGCTGACGCCGAAGACCACGCTGTTCGCCGAGGCGCTGCTGGGCGTCGCGAAGACCGAGAACAACACCCGCGGGCCGAGCTGGACCTCGCTCGGCGCGAGCAGCAGCTACTTCAGCAATGCCAACACCGGCGATCTCGAGACCTGGACGCGCCGCCTCGCGCCCGAGGAACTGGGCGGCGTGACCCGCTTCAACCGTGAATGGCGCGACACCACCGGCAACCTCGCGCTCGGCGCGCGCGGCGAGCTGGTGGACGGCTGGAACTACGAGGTGGCCTACAACGCGTCAGGCTACCGCAGCAAGACCGTCACGCCGCGCTTGCTGGCCTCGGTCGACAGCTTCTTCCTCGGCCCGCAGCAGGGCACCGACGCCGACGGCATTCCGATCTACGCGCCCGATCCGGCGCGGCTGTACACGCCGCTGACGGCCGCCGAGTACGGCTCGATCAGCGGCGCCAGCAACGGCGACAACCGCTCGTGGAACCACGGCATCAGCGCCAGCGTGCGCGGCGACCTGCTGCAATTGCCCGCGGGCCCGCTGCAGCTGGCCGCGGTGGCCGAGTTCGGCTCGCAGGGCTTCAGCAACCGCTCGGACCCGCGGCTGGGGCAGGGCGTGTTCTACAACACCAAGGGGGTGGCCGAGGTGAAGGGCACGCGGCAGCGCCAGGCGCTGGGCGCCGAGCTGAACGCGCCGCTGTCGCGCCAGGTGACGGCCACGCTCGCCGGCCGCTACGACGACTACGCATTCGCCGGCCGGCATGACGACAAGCTGACCTGGCAGGCCGGGCTGGAGTTCAGGCCGAGCCGCGAGCTGCTGCTGCGCGCCAACCACGCGACCAGCTTCCGCGCGCCGGACATGAACTACATCTACACCGCCGAGAGCCGCGGCTACTACTCGTCATCGACCGACTACCTGCGTTGCGCGCAGGCTGGTCAGCCGGTGGCGACCTGCGAGTTCGCGAACGTGTCGCCCGGGTTCAACTACGTCAGCAACGGCAGCGCCGACCTGAAATCGGAGAACGGCCGCAGCTGGGGGCTGGGCGCGTTCTGGTCGCCGAGTTCGCAGTTCGAGGCGTCGGTCGACTTCTGGAAGATCCAGATCGACAACCTGGTCACGACGCTCGACGCCGACAAGCTGCTGCGCGACGAGGCCGATTGCCGCAGCGGTGCGCGTGACCCGGCGAGCCCGAGCTGCGTCGACACGTTCTCGCGCGTGCGCCGCAACCCGGCGAACGCGGTGGTGCGGCCGGGCGAGGTCTACGAGATCGCGGTCAACCCGATCAACGCGGCGCAGGAGAGCACGCGCGGCTTCGACCTCGGCGTGCGCTACCGCTGGGCCACCGACGGCTGGGGCCGCTGGCAGGTGGGCGCGAAGTACACGCGCGTCCAGAGCTTCACGTACCAGCAATTCGCCGGCGACGCTGCGATCAATCAGATCGGCACGCGCGATTTCGCGGGCTTCCCGACCAAGCTGGTCGCGACGCTGGACGGCAGCTTCGGCGACTGGAGCGCGACACTCACATCGAGCCGCTACGGCCGCATCGCCGATGGCGACGAGGGCTTCGTGCCGCCGCAATGGCTGCACAACCTCAGCGGCAGCTACCAGTTCGCGAAGCACACGCGGCTGACGCTGATCGTCAACAACGTCGCGAACAAGACGGTGCGCGACGACACCGGCGGCTGGCCGTTCTACCCGGTTGGGTTCTACAGCCCGCACGGGCGGCAGGGGTGGATCGAGTTCGAGCACCAGTTCGGCGGGAGCTGAGGCCCGCGTTGCTGCGATCAGCGCAGCGGTGGCTCGCCCACGACCCGTGTCACCAACGCGCCCAGCTCGGACATCGTCTTCACCTCGTCCAGCGCCTGGTAGATCTCGTCGGCCGTGCCGAGGTTCGTGGCACCCGCGAGCGGCTGCAGTGGGGCATGCCGCGACAGGAACTCCCGCAACATGCGCGACGCGATTTCACGTTGCAGCCCGGAGGGTGGCGGATCCAGGGCCGAGTCGTCGGCGATGGCCGCCAGCGCGGCGGCGCTCGGCTTGATCTGCGGCGTGTCGGTGCGCGGCGCGCTGCGCGTCAGGACCGACTCGAAGGTCGGCGCGTTCTGGACGCGATTGCCGAGCTTCCAGTCGCTGCGCGGAATGCCCGTCATCGTCAGGATGGTGGCGATGACCGAGGTGTGGTCGAACGGCGTCGTCGGCCCGGCGCGGAAGACGGTGTTGGCCTCGATGTAGGGCGACACCAGGATCAGCGGAACGCGCACGCCGTAGCGGTCGAAACCGAAACCCAGCTCGCTCTGCGTGGGGGCCGGCGTGGCCGAGCCCTCGCCCCAGGGCACCGCGGCATGCCACGGCGGCGCGACGTGGTCGTAGGTGCCGCCGTGCTCGTCGAAGTTGATGATGAACAGCGTTTCATTCCAGCCGGGGCCGGACTGCAGTGCCTGCAGGATGTCGCTGACGAATTGCTCGCCCGGCGCGACGTTGCTCGGGGGGTGATAGTCGTTGCCTTGCGCCCCCGGGCCTTTGCGCTTGTAGCCGTACCCCCACTTGGGTTCCAGGAAGCACACCGAGGGCAGGGAGCCCTTGCTTGCGCGATCGTAGAAGGCATCGATCCCGTCGAAATGAGCGTCGTATTTCGAGTCGCCCAACTGGGTCAGGATGTCGCGGGTGAAGCACATGCCGTCCGCGAACCACCAGCTTTCGCTGGAGAACACCATCCAGTCGCTGGGTGACTTCATCCCGGCGTCCTCCATCACGTTGAACATCGTGCGCTGGTTGAAGTAGAGCCAGTTCTCGCCGCTGCTCCACATGTTGTTGTTGACCCAGGCCTGCAGCGCGCCGGTATCCGGGTCGGGCGCCAGCGAATTGCCGGTGGCGGCGAAGGCGCGGTTGCAATTGGTTTGCGTGGGCACCGACGAGAAGTACGCGTCGGACACCGCGTAGTGGCGTGCGGCGCCGTTGAGCACCGGCAACTCGGCGGGCGTGTAGGTCTGCATGACCTCGTCGAGCCCGTAGCGCCAGCCGTCGCCGGCAAAGTCCTGGTAGAAGCCACCCATGCCGGCGGTCTGGTTGGCGGGTGGATTCGATTGGCTCCCGAAGAGCTGGTTGTTGACGTGCACGTAGTCTTCATTGGGATCGCACTCGGGCACCCAGGTGTTCAGCGTGCCCTTCTGGATCCAGTGCTTGACGCCGTTGGCGCCCACGTTGTAGTAGGTCTCGGGGCGCAGGCCGTTGTAGTCGGGATCGTTGTTTCCGAGCGGCGCCATGACACGGTCGGGGCGTTGGCCGTCCGGATAGAGCCAGCCCAGGACGTTGTCGAGGGAGCGGTTCTCAAGCATCAGGTAGACGATGTGCTTGATGCGCGACGGCACGTTGTTCTGCACGCCGAACAGGATGCCGTCGCTCGTCATGAAGACGTTGGTGTACCCGCTCCAGCCGCCGCGGCCCACGAGGTTCGCGCCGCGCCAGTCTTCGGTGCCGTCCTCCCAGCCCTTGTGCTGGTACCAGTAGAGGTTGCCGTCGGGCGTGATGCCGTACAGCGTGCCGTCGCTGGTGGCGAACACGCTGGTGTACTGGCGCCAGCCGCCGCGCCCGACGAGGTTCTTGCCGGTCCAGCGCTCGCTGCCGTCCTGCCAGCCGTCGTGGCGGTACCAATAGAGATCGCCATCGGGCGTGATGCCGTAGAGCACACCTTCGCTGGTGGCGCACACGCTGACGTACATGCCCCAGCCTCCGGAGCCGACGAGCTTTCGTTCGCTCCACCGCTCGGTGCCATCCTGCCAGCCTTCGTGGTGGTACCAATAGAGATTGCCATCCCAGCCGACGGCATAGAGGATGCCGTCGCTGGTCGCGAAGACGGTTCGGTAGTCAGCCCATCCACCCCGGCCGACGATCGTGCTCTCCCAGCGTTCGGTGCCGTCCTGCCAACCGGCGTCGCGGTACCAGTGCAGGTTGCCGTCCCAGCCGATGGCATAGAGAATGCCGTCGCTGGTCGCGAAGACGGACTTGTAGTCCTGCCACCCACCGCGGCCGACGAGGTTCTTGCCTGTCCATCGCTCGGTGCCGTCTTTCCAGCCATCGTGGCGGTACCAATAGAGGTTGCCCAGGGTGGAGTTGGCATCGATGCTCATGATCGGCCTCGCCGAGAGTGGATGAGCGCACATTCTCGGGAGCAGGTCGGCGCGGGGATAGGTGCCGGGCCTGAAGACTTCTGAAATCGCGTCAGCCGGCCGGCGCGAAGCCGCCGTCGAAGGTGTTGCGCACCTCAAGCCGTTGCTTCAGCAGCCCGGCCTCGAGGTAGAAATCGGCGGTGGCCTGCTGGTCGGCCAGCACCTGGGCGTCGACCGCGATCCAGCGCTGCTGGCGGCGTTCGAACTGCAGC
This sequence comes from Rhizobacter sp. P5_C2, assembly GCF_054049715.1. Lineage (NCBI taxonomy): Bacteria > Pseudomonadati > Pseudomonadota > Betaproteobacteria > Burkholderiales > Sphaerotilaceae > Rhizobacter > Rhizobacter sp. P5_C2. The sequence continues at coordinate 11,340 of NZ_JBFULV010000134.1, forward strand.
CGGGCCGCTTCAGGCGGGATGCCGATGATGCGGGCGAGCGCGGCCGAGAACTCCGGGACGTGCTGGTACGACCAGCGCTGCGCACGCACGACGCGCTGCGCGAAATCCTGCAGCGCAGGGCGCTTCGCGGCGATCGCGCTGTCGGTCGCCGCAAGAAAGCTCAGGCCCGACGACAGCCCGCGGCCGTTGACCAGCACGCGCGCGTGGCCTGCGGTCTCGGCCAGCGCGGTGTAGGGCTCCCAGGTGGCCCAGGCGTCGACCGAGCCCTGCGTCAGCGCAAGCTTGGCGTCGGCCGGCGGCAGGAAGCGGAAGGTGTCGGCATCGGCCTTCAGCCCGGCCGACACGAGCGCCTTCAGCGCGACGTGGTGGCCGATCGAGCCGCGGTTGGTCGCGATGCGCTTGCCCTTCAGGTCGGCGGCAGTCTTCAGCGGCGAATCGGGGCGCACCAGCACGGCCGTGCCGTACGGGTCGGAGCGGTTCACTCCGATCGCCTTCACGCGCACGCCGTTGGACAGCGCGAAGATCAGCGGCGCATCGCCGATCGGGCCGAGGTCGACGGCCTCGGCATTCAGCGCCTCGGCGAGCGGTGCGGCGGCGGGGAACTCGGCCCACTGGATGTCGTAGGCGAGGCCTTGCAACTCGTTCGCGGATTCGAGCAGTGCACGCAGGCCGCCTTTCTGGTCGCCGGCTTTCAGCAGGGTCCGCTCGGCGCGCGCCGAGCCGACGCCCAGCACGGCGGCGGTGCCGACCAGCAGGTGGCGGCGGGTGATGTGGTGGTGGGTCATGGGGTCTCCCTCAGGCGGCGCGGCGCGTGCCGGCCGCCAGCCGTTCAGCCACCAGCTGCCGCGTGCGCGGGATCAACTCGCGGCCATAGTCGATCGCGTCTTCCAGCGGGTCGAATCCGCGAATCAGGAAGGTGGTGACGCCGAGCGCGTGGTAGTCGAGGAAGGCTTCTGCCACCTGCTCCGGCGTGCCGACCAGCGCGGTGCTGTTCGAGCGGCCGCCGGTCTCCTGCGCGATGGCCGTCCACAGCCGCTTGTCGACGCGCGAGCCTTTGGCCGCGGCGGCCAGCAGCCGTTGCGCACCGACGCTCTGCTGCGGCCCGCCGCGGCTGTAGCCGGCCTGCACGCGCAGCCGGCGGGTGTCTTCGAGGATGCGTTCGGCGCGCGCCCAGGCCTGGTCCTCGGTGGCCGCGAGGATCGGGCGGAACGACACCGAGAAGCGCACGCTGCGGCCGTGCTTCGCCGCCTCGGCCCGCACGCGGCCGGTCAGCTCGGCCACCTGGTCGAGCGACTCGCCCCACAGCGCGTAGACGTCGGCATGCTTGCCGGCCACCGGGATCGCCGCGTCGGACGCGCCGCCGAAGTAGATCGGCACATGGGGCTGCTGCAGCGGCTTCACCTCGGAGAAGCCGGCCTGGAAGCGGTAGTGCTTGCCGTCGTGGTCGAAGGGCTTGTCCTCGGTCCAGATGCGGCGCAGCACCGTCAGGTACTCGTCGGTGCGCTCGTAGCGCTGGTCGTGCGTCAGCCAGTCGCCGTCGCGCTTCTGCTCGTCGTCGGAGCCGCCGGAGATGAAGTGCACGCCGAGACGCCCGCCACTGAACTGGTCGAGCGACGCGATCTGGCGTGCCGCCAGCGTCGGCGCGGTGAAGCCCGGCCGGTGCGCCAGCATGAAGTGGATCTTCTCGGTGTGCGCCGCCGCGTACGAGATCGTCAGCGTGGCGCTCGGGCCGGTGGAGTGGTGCGGCACCAGCACGCGGTCGAACCCGGCCTGCTCGTGCGCCTGCGCGAAGCGGCGCACGTAGTCGCGGTCGATCGCCGGGCCTTGCGCGGCGTGCGTCTCCGAGACTTTCTGGGTCTGGATCATGCCGATGAATTCGATGCTCATTGCGGTGTCCTGCTCTCTGAAGATGTCGAAGGAGGACAGTAGCGACGACGGCGTGAGCGTCGCAAGGAATGATTTCGGGGCTGGTTATGCGATCTGCATGATTCGCAGAAGGCGCGTGGGCGTGTAGCCTGTGCGGCTTCGTCACCATTGGCGAGCGGGAAGGAGACTCGACGATGCGAACCGATCATGGCGACCGTGCGCTGCAGGACTTCATCGACCGGGTCTCGCACCGGCTCGACGAGCGGACCGATGAGGTGGCGATTCGCCGCGATGTCGGCGCGCTGCTGGCCGGGCTGGTCGCGCACGACGACTGGCTGCCGGCCTCGCATGCGCAGCCGGGTGTCGACCGCTACCGGCAGTACCTGCTGCACTGCGATCCGCGGGCGCGCTTCTCGGTCGTCAGCTTCGTGTGGGGGCCGGGGCAGGCGACGCCGATCCACGACCACACGGTGTGGGGGCTGATCGGCGTGCTGCGCGGTGCGGAGGTGGCGCAGGGCTATCGCTTCGCCGGGCCGGGCAAGCTGGTGCCGGCCGGCGCGCCGGTGCGGCTGGAGCAGGGCGCGGTCGATGCGGTGTCACCGAGCGTCGGCGACATCCACCGGGTGGCGAACGCCTACGACGACCGCACCTCGATCAGCATCCATGTGTATGGCGCCGACATCGGCGCGGTCGAGCGCTCGGTCTACACCGAGGACGGCCAGCGCCGTTCGTTCGTTTCCGGCTACTCCCCGCTGCCTTCTTGATCGACCTCCTCACCATGACCGACACCCCCGTGATCCCCGCCCTGAACCCCGTTGACGTGCATGCCGCGCTGCTGGCGCGCGACGAGACCGCGCTGCTCGACGTGCGCGAGGAAGACCCGTTCGCACAATCGCACCCGCTGTGGGCGGCGAACCTTCCGCTCGGCCGCATCGAGCTCGACGCGTGGGGCCGCATCCCGCGGCGCGACACGCGCATCGTCGTCTACGGCGAGGGGGCGGACGATGCGGTGCGCGCCGCGCGGCGTTTGCGCGGCCTCGGCTACACGCAGGTGCACCTGCTGGCCGGTGGCCTGGCGGGCTGGGAGGCGGCGGGGCTGGAGCTGTTCCGCGATGTCAACGTGCCGAGCAAGTCGTTCGGTGAGTGGGTCGAGGAGGCGCGCCATACGCCGTCGCTCGCGGCCGAAGAGGTGCAGGCGCTGCTCGATGCGAAGGCCGACGTGGTGGTGCTCGATGCGCGCCGCTTCGACGAGTACCAGGCGATGAACATCCCCGGCTCGACCAGCGTGCCCGGTGCCGAGCTGGTGCTGCGCGTGCGCGACCTCGCGCCGGATCCGGCCACGCGGGTGATCGTCAATTGCGCGGGGCGCACACGCAGCATCATCGGCACGCAGTCGCTGGTGAACGCGGGGATTCCGAATCCGGTGAGCGCGCTGCGCAACGGCACGATCGGCTGGACGCTGGCGGGGCAATCGCTGGAGCATGGCGCGGGGCGGCGCTTCGGGCCGGCGAGCGCTGCGGCACGCGAGGCGGCGCGGCACGATGCGCGGACGGTGGCCGAGCG
>NZ_JBFULV010000135.1:0-14548 GCF_054049715.1 Rhizobacter sp. P5_C2
GGCTTTGGGGATGCATCGGCAAACTCCCTCCACTCACTTCGTTCGTTGTGGTCAAACAGTGCCGATGAGTATGTCTACGAAGCGTGCTGGCGCACGCCATCCCCAAAGCCGATCTTCTTCGTCGCCCCAGAAATCGCCCCCACCCCCTCCCGCCACCCGCCGCGCAGAACCACTTGCTCTGTTTGGGGGGAAAAGATTGAACAGACGGTTGAGCATGCGAGCCTTGGCGCGCTTCGTCTGTCAGTTCAGTCTTTTCCCTCAAACACAGCGCGGCGGTGGCGGCAAAGGCGCGGGTGGGGAGGCTGTGGAGCGCCAATAGGGACGGGGCGCCGGAGCTGGCTGGTTTCATGGCCCCGCGCGCAGCGCGATCGTCAACTGACTGTCGCCGACTGTTTGACCACAACGAACGAAGTGAGTGGCGGGAGTTTCGGCGACGGGCCATGAAACCAGTCAGCGGAGGGAAGTCTTCGCCCCGAGAGGGGCGAAGACCGCCCCGTCCGGCGAGCCACGGCCTCCCCACCCGCGCCTTTGCACGCGCAGACGCGCCACAGCCTCCCCACCCGCGCCTTTGCGAGCTCAGGCGAGCAAACACACCGCGTGCAAGGCGTCACATTCCCCGACTTGCGCTCGGCGGCAACCGTTCTAAGATGGGGCATCCGACCGCAGCCCTGGCTTCAGACCACGGAGAACACCATGACGAGACAACGTTCGGCCCTGGACCTCCTGTCGCAGTACGCGGCCTACCACCGCGACCGCCGCAACATCACCACCCATTTCGCCGGCATCCCGCTGATCGTGTTCGCGATCGGCGTGCTGCTCGCCAAACCGGCTTTCACCCTCGGCAACCTCGCGCTCACCCCCGCCTGGATCGCCTGGGGCCTCTCGGTGGTCTGGTATCTGACGCGGGGCAACCTGGCACTCGGGCTCGCCGTCAGCCTCGTCAACGGCGTGCTGATCGCGCTGGCACAGCAGGTGTCGGGCGGCAGCCTCGCCAGCTGGCTGGGCTGGGGCATCGGCAGCTTCGTGCTGGGCTGGGTCATCCAGTTCATCGGCCACTACTACGAAGGGCGCAAACCGGCCTTCGTCGACGACATCGTCGGACTGCTGGTCGGCCCGATGTTCGTGACCGCCGAAGTGCTGTTCGCACTCGGCTGGGGCCGGCCGATCCTGGCCGAGATCGAGCGCCGCGTCGGCCCGACCGTGCTGCGCGACCTCGCTCACCCCGCCGCCTGATTCGTGCTCCTTCGCTGGGTTCGGCGCGCCGCGCTGGCGCTCGCGGTGCTGCTGGTCCTGGCCATCGCCTTCCTGGTGGTCCAGGCGCGGCGCCATCCCTCCGTCGGTGACTACCAAGCCCTGACCCTGCCGCCCGCGCCCGCCGGTGCGGCGGTGACGGTGCGCTTCGCCGGCGTCGCGACGCTGCTGTTCGACGACGGAGAAACCGCCTGGATGACCGACGGCTTCTTCTCGCGGCCCGGCATGCGCCAGACCTTCTTCGGGCGCATCGGCCCCGATGCCGCGGCCATCGACAGCGCGCTGAAGCGCCTGGGCATCACCAGGCTCGCAGCCGTGGTGCCGGTGCACTCCCACTACGACCACGCGATGGATTCGCCCACCGTCGCGCTGCGCACCGGCGCGGTGCTGATCGGCTCGAACTCGACGATGCAGATCGGCTTCGGCGCCGGACTGCCGCCGGCGCAGCTGCGCGAGGTGCAGCCCGGCGACACCGTCACGCTCGGCAAGTTCAGCCTGAGCTTCATCGCCTCACGCCACAGCCCGACGCCGTGGAGCGACGGGGTCTCGGTCGAGAACATCATGGCGCCGGTGGTGCCGCCGACGCGGGCGCCGGTCTGGCGCGAGGGCCAGGTGTGGTCCATCGTCGTCGAGCATGCGTCCGGCGGGCGCTGGCTGATCGAGGGCAGCGCCGGCTTCATCCCCGGCGCGCTGGCCGGGCGCCGCGTCGACACCGTGTTCCTCGGTGTCGGAACGCTCGGCCGCAAGGATGACGCCTACCGCAGCGCCTACTGGCACGAGACGGTGCAACTCACCGGCGCCAAGCGCGTCGTGCCGATCCACTGGGATGACTTCTGGCTGCCACTCGACCAGCCGCTGCAGGCGATGCCGCTGCTGTTCGATGACTTCGGCACGACGATGGCCGATCTCTCGCAGCGGGCGAAACAGGATGGCGTCGAGCTGCGCCTGCCGCCGCTCTTCGCACCGTTCACGCCTTGGCCCTTCACTCCGCCCAGGTGACCACCCCGCTCCAGGCCGTCACCAGCACCACGATGCCGAACACGATGCGGTACCACGCGAACGGCACGAAGGTGTGCGTGGAGATGTAGCGCAGCAGCCAGCGCACGCAGAAGAAGGCCGAGACGAAGGCCGCGACCATGCCGACCACCCACATGCCCAGGTCGTCGGCCGACAGCAGCGCGCGCTCCTTGTACAGCGAGTACGCCGACGCGACCCCGAGCGTCGGGATCGCCAGGTAGAAGGTGAACTCGGTCGCCACCTGGCGCGACAGCCCGAACAGCATGCCGCCGATGATGGTGGCGCCCGAACGGCTCGTGCCGGGAATCAGCGCGAAGGCCTGCGCGATGCCGACCTTCAGCGCGTCCAGCGGCGTCATCTCGTCGACCGAATGCACCCGCACGCTGTGCTGGCGCCGCTCGGCCCACAGGATGACCAGCCCGCCGACGATGAAGGTGGTGGCCACCGTCGGCGCATTGAAGAGGTTCGCCTTCAAGGCCTTGCCGAACAGCAGGCCCAGCACCGCCAGCGGCAGGAACGCGATCCCGACGTTCAGCAGCAGCCGCCGCGCCTTCGGGTCGTGACCGAGCCCGCCCAGCACGCCGCCGATGCGGCCGCGAAACTCCCACACCACGGCCAGGATCGCCGCCGACTGGATCACGATCTCGAACAGCTTGCCCCGCGCATCGTTGAAGTTCATCAACGACCCCGCCAGGATCAGGTGCCCGGTGCTCGACACCGGCAGGAATTCCGTCAGGCCCTCGACGACGCCCATCACCGCCGCCTTCAACAACAGTACGAAGTCCAATCGCATTCCCCGGCAAAAATGAGCGCCGATGATAGCGGCCGGCCGCACAGGGCCCGGGCTGCGAACAGGGGGTTCCCCGCCCCGGCTTGACCCTCCGCATCCCCATCGCCTACATTACTGACCAGTCAGTCAGTACCAGTCCATGAGTACCCCTCCCCCGATCCCCGCCCGCCAACGCCGCAAAGAGGCCCGTCCGCAGGAACTGCTGGACGCGGCCTTGGCGTTGTTTTCTGAAAAGGGTTTCTCCGCGACCCGGTCGGAAGAGGTCGCGGCCGCGGCCGGGGTGTCCAAGGGCACGCTGTATCTGTATTACCCGAGCAAGGAAGAGCTGTTGAAGGCGGTGATCCGCGAGCGGGTGTCGACCGAGATCCAGAGCGGCGTCGACGAGGTGCTCGCCTTCACCGGCAGCAACGCCCAGGTGCTGCGCGAGGTGCTGCCGCGCTGGTGGCTGCGCATCTTCGAGAGCCCGGCGTCGGCCGTCTTCAAGCTGATCGTCACCGAGGTGCGCAACTTCCCCGACATCGCCGAGTACTACGGAGAGCAGGTGGTCGAGCCCGGCTCGCAACTGGTCGGTGGCATCGTGCAGCGCGGCATCGACGCCGGCGAGTTCCGCCCCGTCGACGTCGAATCCACCGTGCACTCGCTGATCCTGCCGATGATCATGCTGTGCATGCACAAGCACTCGCTGGGCGCCTGCTCGCCGGTGCCGTCGCTGATGTCCCCCCACGATTTCGTCTACCGACACATGGACACCGTCACCCGCGGCATCGAGCGCCACCCGAAGCCCGACCTCTCATGAAACGCTGGGTGAAGTGGGCCGTTCCCGTCGTCGTCGTCGCGCTGATCGGCGGCTTCGTCGCGCGCGCGCTGAGCGCCCGCAAGCAGGAGCAGGCCGCGCTCGGCGCCCCCAAGGCGCCGTCGGCGCTGGAGCTCTCGCCGGCTGACCTGCTGGTGCTGCACGCGCAGCCATTCGCCCGCACGCTCGCGGTGTCCGGCGGGCTGAAGGCGGTCAACAGCGCGGTGGTGCGCGCGAAGGTCGCGGCCGAGGTCAAGTCGCTGACGGTGCGCGAAGGCGACACCGTGAAGGCCGGCCAGGTGATCGGCCAGCTCGATACCACCGAGGTCGAACTGCGCCTGCGCCAAGCCGAGCAGAACGCCGCGTCGGCGCGCGGCCAGCTCGACATCGCCAGGCGCGCGCTGGAGAACAACAAGGCGCTGGTCGCGCAAGGCTTCATCTCGGCGACCGGCCTGGAGACCTCGGTGTCGAACGAGGCCTCGGCCCAGGCCACCTATGGCGCGGCCGTCGCCGCGGTCGACCTGGCCCGCAAGTCGCGCACCGATGCGCAGCTGGTCGCGCCGATCAACGGCATCGTCTCGGTGCGCGCGGTGCAGCCGGGCGAGCGCGTCGCCATCGACACCAAACTGGTCGAGGTGGTCGACCTGTCGCGCATCGAGCTCGAAGCTGCCGTCGCCCCCGAGGACGTCGGCTCGGTGCAGGTCGGCCAGGCGGCCACGCTGCAGGTCGACGGGCTCGCCGCACCCGCGCAAGCCAAGGTCGTGCGCATCAACCCGAGCACGCAGTCGGGCACGCGGGCGGTGATGGTCTACCTCGAATTGCTGCCGCAGCCCGGCCTGCGCCAGGGCCTGTTCGCCCGCGGCGCGATCGAGATCGAACGCAAGACCGCGCTGGTCGTACCGGCCAACGCGGTGCGCGTCGACCAGGCCCGGCCCTATGTGCTGGCGGTGGTCGACGGCAAGGTCGCGCAGCGCCCGGTGACGCTGGGCGCCCGCGGCACGGGTGCCGAGCGCGACAGCCTCGTCGAGCTGCTGCAAGGCGCCGCCGACGGCATGACGCTGCTGCGCGGCACCGTCGGCCAGGTGCGCGAAGGCACGGCCGTGCGCGTCACCGGTGCGGCCTCGGCCCCCTGAGCCTCCAGCGCCCGCAGCACCATGTGGTTCACCCGCGTCTCGATCGGCAACCCGGTGATGGCCACGATGGTCATGCTGGCCTTCGTCGTGCTCGGGCTGTTCAGCTACCAGCGCCTCGCGGTCGACCAGTTCCCGAACATCGACTTCCCGACCGTCGTCGTGCAGATGGACTACCCCGGCGCCTCGCCCGAGATCGTCGAGAGCGAGGTCACCAAGAAGATCGAGGAGGCGGTCAACACCGTCGCCGGCATCAACTCGCTGTACTCCCGCTCGTATGAAGGCACGGCGGTCGTCATCGTCGAGTTCAACCTCGACGTCGACGGGCGCAAGGCCGCCGACGACGTGCGCGAGAAGGTCGCGCTGATCCGCCCGAACCTGCGCGACGAGGTCAAGGAGCCGCGCATCTCGCGCTTCGACCCGGCCAGCCAGCCGATCTTCAACGTCGCGGTGCTGTCCGCCGACGGCCGGCGCTCGCCGCAGGAGCTGACCACCTGGGCCACCCAGGTGCTGCAGAAGCGGCTCGAGAACGTGCGCGGCGTCGGCGCGGTCAGCGTGATCGGCGGCGTCGAGCGCGAGATCAACGTCTACGTGCGGCCGGCCGCGCTCGATGCCCTCGGCCTGAGCGTCGACCAGGTCGTCGCCGCGGTGCGCAGCGAGAACCAGGAGCTGCCGATGGGCTCGATCCGCACCCGCGAGCAGGAGCGCGTGGTGCAGATCAACGCGCGGCTGAAGCGGCCGGAAGACTTCCGCGAGGTCATCGTCGCCCGCCGCGGCGCGAACGGCGGCAATGCGGTCAAGCTGTGGCAGGTCGCCGACGTGGTCGACGGCCCGCAGGAGATCGAGAGCCTCGCGCTCTACAACGGCCAGCGCACCGTGCTGCTGTCGGTGCAGAAATCGCAGGGCGAGAACACCATCGAGGTGGTCGACGGGCTGAACAAGGCGCTGGCCGATTCGGCCGCGCTGACGCCGCCGGGCATCCGCGTCGAGGTCAACCGCGACAGCTCGCGCGGCATCCGCGTCTCGGTGGCCAACGTCAAGCGCACGCTGTTCGAGGGCGCGGCCCTCACGGTGCTGATCGTCTTCCTGTTCCTGAACTCGTGGCGCTCGACCATCATCACCGGCCTGACGCTGCCGATCGCGCTGATCGGCACCTTCCTGTTCATGTACGTGTTCGGCTTCACGATCAACACCATCACGATGATGGCGCTGAGCCTGTGCGTGGGCCTGCTGATCGACGACGCGATCGTCGTGCGCGAGAACATCGTGCGCCATGTGCAGATGGGCAAGAGCGCGCACCAGGCCGCCCTCGACGGCACCAACGAGATCGGCCTCGCCGTGCTGGCCACCACGCTGTCGATCGTCGCGGTGTTCCTGCCGATCGGCTTCATGGGCGGCATCGTCGGCAAGTTCTTCCACGAGTTCGGGCTGACCATCGTCGCGGCGGTGCTGATCTCGATGTTCGTCAGCTTCACGCTCGACCCGATGCTGTCGAGCATCTGGAATGACCCGGCTGCGCACGGCGTGCGCCACGGCCCGCCGGTGACGCTCTACGACAAGACCATCGGTCGCGTGACCGGCGCGTTCGACCGCTTCACGCGGTGGCTGTCGCGCGCCTACCAGGAGATCCTCCGGTGGGCGCTCGCGCACAAGCCCGCGACGCTGGTCATCGCGCTCGCCACCTTTGTCGGCAGCTTCTTCCTGATCCCGGTGCTCGGCGCCGAGTTCGTGCCGAAGGCCGATTTCTCCGAGACGCAGGTCAACTTCTACACGCCGGTCGGCTCGTCGATCGAGGTCACCGAAATGCGCGCGAAGCAGATCGACGCAGTGCTGCGCGAGATGCCCGAGGTGCGCCACACCGTGACCACGATCAACAGCGGCAACGCGCTCGGCAAGATCTATGGTTCCACCTACGTGCGGCTGGTCGACCGCGCGAACCGCAGCCGCAACCTGAACGAGCTCAGCGTGGCGCTGCGCGAACGGCTGTCGCGCATCCCCGGCATCACCGTCACCAACATCGGCCCGACCGACCTGGGCGGCGGCAAGAGCCTGCAGTTCTCGATCCAGGGCGCCGACTTGGCCGAGCTCGCACGGCTGTCGGCCCAGCTCGACCTGAAGCTGCGCGCGATCCCCGGCCTGGTCGACCTCGACACCACGCTGAAGCCCGACAAGCCGACCGTCGCGATCGACGTGAAGCGCGACGCCGCCTCCGATGTCGGGCTGAACGTCAATGCGCTCGCGAACAGCCTGCGCACACTGGTGGCCGGCACCACGGTGGGCAACTGGCGCGCCCCCGACGGCGAGAACTACGACGTCAACGTGCGCCTGACGCCCGACAGCCGCCACACGCTCGAAGACTTGCAGCGCCTGCCGATCAACGTCGGCGCGGCGGCCGACGGCTCGGCGCGCTCGGTGCGGCTGTCGCAGGTGGCCGAGGTCACGCCGTCGACCGGCCCGAACCAGATCAACCGGCGCGACCTGAACCGCGAGATCAACATCGACGGCAACGCCTACGGCCGCAGCGCCGGCGATGTCTCGGCCGACATCCGCCGCGCGCTCGACACCATCAGCTGGCCGCCGGGCTACCGCTACGTGTTCGGCGGCTCGACCAAGAACATGAACGAGTCGTTCGCCTATGCGGTCGGCGCGCTGGCGCTGGCGGTGGTCTTCATCTACATGATCCTCGCGAGCCAGTTCCGCAGCTTCCTGCAGCCGCTCGCGCTGATGAGCTCGCTGCCGCTGACGCTGATCGGCGTGGTGCTGGCGCTGCTGATGTTCCGCTCGACGCTGAACATGTTCAGCATCATCGGCATCGTGATGCTGATGGGCCTGGTGACGAAGAACGCGATCCTGCTGGTGGATTTCGCGATCCGCTCGCGCGCCGGCGAACACCGCGGCGACCACGGGCTCGATCACGACGAGCCGCCGATGACCCGCGAGCAAGCGCTGCTGCATGCCGCCGAGGTGCGGCTGCGCCCGATCCTGATGACGACGCTCGCGATGATCTTCGGCATGGTGCCGCTCGCGTTCGCGCTGTCCGAGGGCYCGGAGCAGCGCGCGCCGATGGGCCAGGCGGTGATCGGCGGGGTCATCACCTCGTCGCTGCTGACGCTGGTGGTCGTGCCTGTCATCTACTGCTACCTCGACGACCTCGCGACCTGGGCCAGGCGCAGGTGGGCGCCCTCTAAAATGCCGGGTTTGCCCCCACCCCACCCTGCCTCCGGAGGAACGCCGCCATGACCGTCGAACAAGCCCGCTTCAACATGATCGAGCAGCAGATCCGCCCGTGGGACGTGCTCGACCCCGGCGTGCTGACGCTGCTGGGCGTGATCAAGCGCGAGGATTTCGTGCCGGCCGCCTACCGCGCGATGGCCTTCATGGACACCGAGGTCCCGCTGCCGGGCGGCCAGCAGATGCTGGCACCGCGCGTCGAGGCCCGGCTGCTGCAGGAACTGAACGTGCGCCGCCACGAGCGCGTGCTCGAGATCGGCGCCGGCTCGGGCTTCATGGCCGCGCTGCTGTCGCACAAGGCGCGCCAGGTGGTGACGCTGGAGATCGTGCCCGAGCTGGCCCGGCTGGCCGCCGACAACCTGCGCCGCGCGGCGGTCGCCAATGTCAGCGTGGTCGAGGGCGACGGCTCGAAGAAGCTGCCGACCGCCGGCCCGTTCGACGTGATCCTGCTGTCGGGCTCGATCGCCGCGGTGCCGTCGGCGCTGCTCAATGAACTGAAAGTGGGTGGGCGCCTCGCCGCGATCGTCGGGCAGGAACCGGTGATGCGCGCGACGCTGGTCACGCGCGTCGGCGAGGCCGACTTCCGCAGCGTCGAGCTGTTCGACACCGTCGCGCCCCGGCTGCTGGGCTTCGACGAGCCGTCGCGTTTCCACTTCTGAAGACACACCGCGACATGCAACAGGTTCGAGTCACCGACGTGCCGGCACTCCTCGCGAGCTTCGGCCCCGAGGCCCGCCCGGTGATCCTGGACGTGCGCGAGCCGTGGGAGGTGCAGACCGCGTCGCTGGCCGTGCCGGGCGTGCCCACCGTCTGCATCCCGATGCGCGAGATCCCGCAGCGCCTGGGCGAGCTCGATGCGGCGCAGCCCATCCTGGGTTTGTGTCACCACGGCATGCGAAGTCTGCAGGTCGTCGCATTCCTCGAGCGCGAGGGCCACGCCGACGTGTACAACATTGCCGGCGGCATCGACGCGTGGTCCCGCGAGGTCGACGCGTCCGTGCCGCTCTATTGATTCCTGATCACCCATCCCCCAAGGAACGTCCCATGTCCGCTGTGTCCCCGACCCGTTTGCCGAAGCTCAGCCGCCTGGTGCTGGCCTGCGCCGCCCTGACCGGCGCCGCGCCCTTCGCGCAGGCGCAAAGCCTGGCCGAGCTCTACGACACGGCGCGCGGCTACGACGCGACCTACCTGGCGGCCAGGGCGCAGGCCGAATCGGTGCAGTACAAGGCCGAGCAGGCGCATGCGCTGCGCCGGCCGCAGGTCGGGGCGCAGCTGCAGGCCGGACGCAGCGACAGCGAGACGCCGCTGAGCGAATCGACCAGCCGTTCGACCACCGCCGGGCTGAACGCATCGCAGACGATCTTCAACCGTGCCAACGACAAGACGATCGACCAGGCGGACCTGGGCGTCGACATCTCGCGCGCCGACCTGGAGACGGCCGAGCAGGACCTGATCGTCCGCGTGGCGCAGGCCTACTTCGACGTGCTGGCGGCGCAGGATGCGCTCGCGACGGCGCAGGCCAACAAGAACGGCATCGCCGAGCAGCTGGCCTCGGCCAAGCGCAACTTCGAGGTCGGCACCGCGACGATCACCGACACCCGCGAGGCGCAGGCCCGCTTCGACCTGGCCACGGCGCAGGAGATCGCGGCCGACAACGACCTGCGCACCAAGCGCATCGCGCTCGACCAGCTGGTGGGCCGCGACGGCGTCGTGCCGAAGCCGCTGGCGACGCCGGTCGCGCTGCCGGCCACCACGCCGAACAACGTCGAAGCCTGGGTGTCGCAGACCGACACCTCGCCGACGGTGCGCCGGGCGCAGCTCGGGTATGACATTTCGAAGCTCGAGACCGAGAAGGCGCGTGCCGGGCACCTGCCGACAGTCGGCCTGAGCGGCAACTACGGGCGCGGCCACACCAAGATCACCAATCCGCTCGACGCGTCGGGCCGGGTGACCAGCTCCGACGTCGCGCTGACGATGACGGTGCCGCTGTTCGCCGGCTTCGCGATCCAGAACCGCGTGAAGGAAACGCTGCAGCTCGAAGAGCAGTCGCGCAACCTGCTCGACTCGGCACGCCGCGGCACCGCGCAGGCGACGCGCCAGGTGTTCTACGGCGTGCAGTCGGGCCAGGCGCAGGTGACGGCGCTGGAAGCCGCCGAGTCGTCGAGCCAGCTCGCGCTCGAAGCCACGCAGCTCGGCTACAAGGTCGGCGTGCGGGTGAACCTGGACGTGCTGAACGCGCAAACCCAGCTGTTCACGACACGGCGCGACCTCGCGAAGGCGCGCTACGACGTGCTGGTCAACAGCCTGAAGCTGCGCCAGGCGGCCGGCCAGCTGAAGCCGGATGACCTGCGGGCGTTGAACGCGCTGATCGCCCCCTGAGGGTTCACGGCCGCTCGGGCTGTGAGACAGGGATGGGCACCCCGTCCGGCCCTTCGTGCCGGACGATGGTGTGCATCACGCGCTGCGGGAACGGGATCTGGATGTCTTCCGCATTCAGCACGTCCAGCACCGCCAGGTGCACGTCCGACTTCACCTGCCCCTGCCCGTTCTCCGGGTCGCGGATCCAGAAGTTGATCGTCAGGTCCATCCCGTCGGCCGCGAAATTCGACAACTGCACGCCCGGCGCCGGGTCGGCGATCACCCGCTCGACCTTCAGGATCGCGTCGACCAGCTTGGGCTGCAGCGCCCGCACGTCGGTGCCGTAGGCCACCTGCACCATCGTCTGGATCAGCACCCGCGGGTCGGCCAGCGACAGGTTCTCGACCCGCTGCGTGATCAGCATCTCGTTCGGCACCACCGCCTCGCGCCCGCCCAGTGAACGGATCACCGTGTAGCGCGTGCGGATGTCGGTGACGCGGCCCTCGAAGTTGTCGACCTTGACCATGTCGCCGATGCGCAGCGAGCGCTCGGCCAGGATCACGAAGCCGCTGATGTAGTTGGCCGCGATCTTCTGCAGGCCGAAACCGAGGCCGACACCCACCGCACCGCCCAGCACGCTCAGCGCCGTCAGGTTGATGCCGACCGCCGACATCGCGAACAGCAGCCCGACGAACAGCAGCAGCGCACGCACGATGTTCGACACCATCTTGCGCATCGACAGGTCGTCGCCGGTGCCGTGGATGATCTTGCGCTCGATCGCCGACGACAGCCACAGCGCCATCACCATCACGACGCCGGCCGTCAGCGCGCCCTCGATCATCGTGCGCAGCGAGACCATCCCGCCGGCCACCTGCCAGCGCACGCTGTCGAGTTCTTCGAGCACCGCCGGCATCACGCCGGTGATCCACAGCACGACGGCGATCCATGCGATCCACGAGATCGTGCGCTCGGTCGCGCGCATCCAGCTGGAGTTCGGGAAGGCCGCCGACAGCACCCGCACGGCGAAACGGATCAGCGCGAGCGACAGCAGGATCGGGATCGCGACGCGGAACACCGCGACCTTCACGACGCCCATCAGCAGGTGCCGCGCGATCACCGCCAGCACCAGCGCCACCAGCGGGAACAGCACGCCGTCGACCACGTTGCGGCCGAAGATGACCGCGCCGTTGACCTTGACCATGCGCCGCAGCAGCATGCACACCAGCCACGACAGGCCCAGGCAACCGAGCAGCACCGCCGCCTCGGTCAGCGCGCTGGTGGTGGCCAGGTCGCGCAGCAGTTCGTTGAAATCTTGGACGCCCAGGGACGAATTCATCGGTGAATCGCTCGCTTCTTGTCAACAGGGGAAGGGCCGCCGCGCGGCCCGCGGAAATCACAGGTCGGCCAGCACCCGCAGATGTGCCGCGACGCTGCGCGCCAGCGCGCCGAGCGCATAGCCACCCTCCAGGCACGAGACGATGCGCCCGCCGGCATGGCGGTCGGCCACGGCCTTGATGCGGCGCGTGAGCCATTCGTAGTCGGCCTCGACCAGGCCGAGCTGGCCGAGCTCGTCTTCGCGGTGCGCATCGAAGCCGGCCGACACGAAGATCATCTGCGGCTTGAATTCTTCGAGCCGCGGCATCCACATCGCCTCGACGATCTCGCGCATCTCGGCACCCCGGGTGTACGGCGGCAGCGGCAGGTTCAGCATGTTGTCGCCCTTCGGCACGCCGCCGCTGTACGGATACAGCGGGTGCTGGAAGAAGCTGACCATCAGCACGCGCTCGTCGCCGGCCAGGATGTCTTCGGTGCCGTTGCCGTGGTGCACGTCGAAATCGACCACCGCCACCCGCTCGAGGCCGCGCACGTCCAGCGCATGGCGGGCCGCGATCGCGACGTTGTTGAAGAAGCAGAAGCCCATGGTCTCGTTGCGCGTCGCGTGGTGGCCGGGCGGGCGCACCGCGCAGAACGCGTTGTCGACCTGGCCGTCGATCACCGCATCGGTGGCCGCCACCGCGGCCCCGGCGGCGCGCTGCACGGCGCGCCAGGTGCCAGCGTTCGCGACGGTGTCGGGGTCGAGCGCGCGGCTTTCGCCGGAGGCCGCCAGTTCCTCGAGCACGGCCCGCAGCTCGGCGACGTACAGGCTCTCGTGCGCCAGCGCCACATCGTGCAGGTCGACCAGCGGCGCGTCGCGGCGCTCGAGCGCCATGTCGAGGCCGGTCGCCAGCAGGTGGTCGTTGATCGCGTCGAGGCGCTGCGGGCACTCGGGGTGGCCGCGGCCCATGTCGTGCTGCCGGCACTCGGGATGGCTGAAGAACGCAGTGGGCATCGGTGTTCAGGGTCCGGAATCGAGGCGGTTTCAGGTATGGTGGCTGCATGAGCACGGACCTGTTGAAAGCCCTTCCCCACCTGAACCGCCTGATCGATCAGATTAGCACGATCATCGTCGGCAAGCGCCCCCAGATCCGTGACTGCGTGGCCTGCCTGCTGGCCGGCGGCCACCTGCTGATCGAGGACGTTCCCGGCGTCGGCAAGACGACGCTCGCGCATGCGCTGGCGGTTTCGCTCGGGCTCAAGTTCTCGCGCAGCCAGTTCACCGCCGACCTGCTGCCGTCCGACCTGATCGGCGTCAGCATCTACGAGCGCAGCAAGGAAGCCTTCGTGTTCCACCCCGGCCCGGTGTTCGCGCAGGTGCTGCTGGCCGACGAGATCAACCGCGCCGGCCCGAAGACGCAGAGCGCGCTGCTCGAGGCGATGGAAGAGCACCAGGTCAGCATCGAAGGCGAGACGCGCGCGCTGCCGTCGCCGTTCTTCGTGATCGCGACGCAGAACCCGACCGACCAGCTCGGCACCTACCCGCTGCCCGAGTCGCAGCTCGACCGCTTCCTGATGTGCATCACGCTCGGCTACCCCGACCATGCGAGCGAACGCGCGCTGCTGGCCGGCATCGACCGGCGCGAGGCGATCGGCGGGCTGGGCGCGGTGATGACGCCGCAGGACCTGCTGTCGGCGCAGCAGGACGTGCTGCGCGTGCACGCCTCCGACGCGCTGCTCGACTACCTGCAGGCGCTGATCGGCGCGACGCGCAGCGGCACCTGGTTCGTCGACGGGCTGAGCCCGCGCGCCGGCATCGCGGTGCTGCGCGCCGCGAAGGCGCACGCGCTGCTCGATTCGCGCGACTACGTGGCGCCCGACGACGTGCAGGCGATCCTCGCGCAGACCGTCTCGCACCGGCTGGTGCCGGTGGCCGGCGCCGGCCGCGGTTCACGCGAGCAAGTGCGCGCGATGATCGAGTCGATCTCCCTGCCCTGACCCGACGCCTGCCGCCACCATGCAGGCCGCCGACGCCCTGAAGCTCCCACTGCGCCCGTTCACGCTCGCCGCCGGCGCGGTGCGCCAGCGCTTTCGCGCCTGGTGGCAAGCCAGGGTGCCGCGCACCGACACGCTGCTGCTGACGCAGCGCAACGTCTACATCCTGCCGACCCGCGCCGGGCTGATGTTCGCGCTGACGCTGATGGTGCTGCTGGTCGCGTCGATCAACTACCAGCTCAACCTCGGCTACGTGCTGACCTTCCTGCTGGCCGGCAGCGGCATCGTCTCGATGCACCTGACGCACAACACGCTGCGCGGCATGACGCTGCACCTGCGCCCGCCGGCGGCCGGGTTCGCCAGCGATGCGGCGCCGCTCGCGGTCACGCTGACGAGCCCGGCCTCCGAACGCTTCGGCATCGGCCTGCGCCTCGAATCCGCCGACGCGGCGACGCTGACCTGGGCCGACGTGCCGGCCGGCGGCCAGGCCCCGGCGCACGTCAGCTTCGTTCCCGCCACGCGCGGGCTGCACGAGGTGCCGGCGATCAGCATCGAGACGCGCTTTCCGCTCGGGTTGTTCCGCGCCTGGGCGGTGTGGCGGCCGGCCGCCCAGGTGCTCGTCTACCCGCGCCCCGAGCGCCCGCCGGCCCCGCTGCCGCCGGCCCACCC
>NZ_JBFULV010000136.1:0-14341 GCF_054049715.1 Rhizobacter sp. P5_C2
GCATCGCGGTCGATCCGGCGGCGCTCGCCGACGAGGTCTACGTGCCCGCGCGCGCCGGTAGCCTGCAGACCGAGATGCTGGCCGGCGCGCGCCGCCACGGCGCGGTCGCGACGCGCATTCCCGGCACGCTCGACGCGCTGCTGCGCGAGCTGGCGGCCGGCCACCCGGTCGTCGTGCTGCAGAACCTCGGCCTGTCGTTCGTGCCGCTGTGGCATTACGCCGTCGTCGTCGGCCACGACCTGCCGCGCGGCGAGCTGCTGCTGCGCTCCGGCCGCACCGCGCTCGAGCGCATGCCCTTGTCGACCTTCGAGCACACCTGGGGCCGCTCCGGCGCCTGGGCCTTCGTCGCGCTGCCGCCGGGCCAGTGGCCTGCCACCGCACGCGCAGAAACTRCCATCGAGGCGGCCGTCGGCTTCGAGCGCAGCGCGCCACCGGCGGTGGCGGCCGGCGTGTATGCCTCGGCGCTGCAGCGCTGGCCGGGCGCGCTGAGCCTGCAGATCGGCTGGGGCAACAGCCTGCGCGCCGCCGGCGAGCCGGCGCAGGCCGCCGCGGTGTTCCGTGCCGCGGCCGAACAGCACCGCAGTGCCGCGGCGTGGATCAACCTGTCCGACACGCTGATCGCGCTCGGCCGGCACGACGATGCGGTGCAGGCCGCACGCGCCGCGCTGGCCTTGCAGGACCGCTGGCAGGCGCAGGCGCAGCAGGCGCTCGACGAAGCGTTGCAAAGCGCACGCTGACACGCATTCCAGGGGGCGCCGCTTCACTCAGATGGGGGGTCCCCCCGAGGGTGTCGCGAGGCCTTTTGACTTTACATTGCTTCACTGGAAAGACACGGAGGATCACAGGCCGCACTTGGGCGGGCTCGACTCCCTTGTCGACGGCGTCGTGCGATGAGCCCCAATCCCTGGTTGCAACGCTTCACTCCCCGCCCCGCGGCGCGAGCCCGGCTGTTCTGCTTCCACCATGCCGGTGTGGGCGCGGCCGTGTACCGCCCGTGGCCCGCCGGTCTGCCCGCCGAGCTGGAGCTGGTCGCGGTGCAACTGCCGGGCCGCGCGAACCGGCTCGACGAGCCGCCGATCGACCGCATGGGCGCGTTGATCGATGCGCTGCTGCCGGCGCTGCGCCCGGAGCTCGGCGACAAGCCGTTCGCGTTCTTCGGCCACAGCATGGGCGCGGTGCTCGCCGCCGAGGTCGCGCGTGCGCTGCTCGACGCCGGCGCACCGGTGCCGGCGCAGCTGATCGTGTCAGGCCGCCGCCCGCCGCACTGGCCGTCGAACGAGCCGCCGCTGCACCGCCTGCCCGACGATGCGTTCATCGCCGAGATCCAGCGCCGCTACGGCGGCATCCCGGCCGAGCTGCTGCAGCATGCCGACGTGATGGCGCTGCTGCTGCCCAGCCTGCGCGCCGACATCGCCGCGCTCGAGACGCACCAGCCGCCGGCCGGCCGCGCGCCGCACGATTGCGCGCTGTCGGTGTTCGGCGGCAGCGACGACCCGCTGACGCCGCGCGAGCACCTCGACGGCTGGCGCGGCGAGACGCGCGGCCCGTTCCGCGTGCGCGTGTTCCCCGGCGACCACTTCTACCTGAGCGGCCGGCGCGATGCGCTGCTGGCCGACTTGTCGGTCACGTTGGCACCGCTGCTGACGCCCACGCCGACACAGTCCTTCAGCTTCGCCTGACGAGAGGCTTCGATGAACGGCACCGACCACGACACGCCAGCCAACGCTGTCGTTGCCGTTGTCGCTGATGTCGCCGTCGTCGGAATGGGCTGCCGCTTCCCCGGCGGCGTCAGCGATCCGGCGAGCTTCTGGCATCTGCTGAGCGAGGGCCGCGACGCGATCGCCGAGATCCCACCGAGCCGCATCGACCTCGGCCACTACCACGACCCGCGCCCGGCGACGCCGGGCCGCATCATGACGCGCTGGGGCGGTTTCCTGGAAGGCATCGAGGACTTCGACGCCGAGTTCTTCGGCATCTCGCCGCGCGAGGCCGAGCGGCTCGACCCGCAGCAGCGCCTGCTGCTCGAGACCGCGTGGGAGGCACTGGAGGATGCGGGGCAGGACGTGTCGCGCATCGATGCCGACCGCGCCGGCGTCTACGTCGGCCAGTGGCTCAGTGACTTCGAGGCCCGGCTGTTCAGCGACCCCGAGGCGGTCGATTTCTACATGACCACCGGCAGCGGGCGCTATGCGTCATCGGGCCGGCTGTCGTACGCGCTCGGACTGCGCGGCCCGAGCCTGACGCTGGACACCGCCTGCTCGTCGTCGCTCGCGGCCATCCACCTCGCGGCGCGCGCGGTGCGGCATGGCGAATGCACGCTCGCGATTGCCGGTGGCGTCAACATCATCCTGCAGCCGCACATCAGCATCGCGTACTCGCAGAGCCGCATGATGGCGCCCGACGGCCGCTGCAAGTTCGGCGATGCGCGCGGCGACGGCTACGTGCGCAGCGAAGGCGCTGGCCTGGTCGTGCTGAAGACGCTGGCGCAGGCGCAGGCCGACGGCGACCGCATCTACGCGCTGATCCGCGGCAGCGCGGTCAACAACGACGGCCGCAGCAGCGGCTCGATGGGCACGCCCAGCCGCAGCGGCCAAGAGGCCTTGCTGCGCAGCGCGTACCGCGATGCCGGACGCCCGGCCGCCGAGGTCGGCTACATCGAGGCGCACGGCACCGGCACGCGGGCGGGCGATCCGGTCGAGCTGGGGGCGCTGTCCGATGTGCTCGGCGAGGGCCGCGCGGCCGGCGTGCGCGCCGCGGTCGGTTCGGTGAAGACCAACTTCGGCCACACCGAAGGCGCGGCCGGCGTGGCCGGGTTCATCAAGGCGGCGCTCGCGCTGCAGCACCGGCAGATCCCGGTGAGCCTGCACTGCCGCGAACTGAACCCGGCCATCCCGTGGGCGCAGATGCCGGTCGAGGTCGCCCGCGAAGCGCGGCCGTGGCCGGCGCAGGCGCCGCTGGCGGGTGTCAGCGCGTTCGGGATTGCGGGGACCAATGCGCACGTCGTGCTGGAAGGGGTACCGCAGGACGAGACCGGCAGCGCCGAGCACACCGTGCCGCTGCTTGTCCTGTCAGCTCGGTCCGATGCGGCGTTGCGCGCGCTCGCGCTGCGTTACGCCGCGCTGCTGACCGATGGCGCCCCGCTCGCCGATGTCTGCTGGAACGCCGCGACGCGCCGCACCGCGCTGGAGCGTCGCGCCGCATTCGTCGCCGACGACGCGCTGGCCATGTCCGCCGCGCTGAAGCGGTATGCCGATGGCGAGGCGGCGGCGGCCGAGGGTGTCGCGCCGTCCGAGCGCCCGAAGATCGCGTTCGTCTGCCCCGGCCAAGGCGCGCAATGGACCGGCATGGCGCGCGAGCTGATGGCGCGCGAGCCGGTCTTCCGTGCCGCGCTCGAGGCCTGCGATGACGCTGCGCGGCCGTTCGCTGATTGGTCGATCGTCGAGCAGCTCGCCGCGGAGCCCGGCAACCCCGCGTACCGCCTCGACCAGATCGACGTGATCCAGCCGGTGCTGGTCGCGCTGGCCTGGGCCTATGCGGCGCTGTGGCGCTCGCACGGTGTCGAGCCGGACGCTGTCGTCGGCCACAGCATGGGCGAAGTCGCCGCGGCCGCGGTGGCCGGCGCGCTGACCCTGCCGCAGGCGATGCGCATCATCTGCCGCCGCAGCGCGCTGATGCGCGGCACCAGCGGACAGGGCGCGATGGCGCTGGTCGAACTGAGCATGGCGGACGCGCAGGCCCGCATCGCTGGCCACGAAGCGCAGGTCGCGGTGGCCGTCAGCAACAGCCCGCGCTCCAGCGTGATCTCCGGCGACCCGGCGGTCGTGCAGGCGCTGATGGGGCAACTGGAATCCGAAGGCGTGTTCTGCCGACTGGTGAAGGTCGACGTGGCCTCGCACAGCCCGCAGATGGCGCCGCTCGCGGCCGAGCTGGCCGCCGAGCTGCACGACCTGCAACCCCAGGCCACGCGCGCGGCCTTGTATTCGACGGTGCTGGCGCGCCGTGCCGACGGCTCGGAGCTGACCGGCCGCTACTGGGCCGACAACCTGCGCCAGCCGGTGCGCTTCGGCGCGACGGTGCAACAACTGCTGGCCGACGGCTTCACGGTGTTCGTCGAGCTGGGCCCACACCCGGTGCTGCTGCCGTCGGTGCAGCAGACGGCGCAGGCCGGCGGTCGCGAGGTCACGACGATCGCCTGCGCGCGCCGCGACGAGCCCGAGCTGACTGCCATGCGCGCGGCACTCGGTGCGCTGCACTGCGCCGGGGTCCCGCTCGACTGGTCGCGCGTGCTGCCGCGCGGCCACACGCTGACGCTGCCGACTTATCCGTGGCAGCGCGAGCGCCACTGGATCGCCGCGGCCGACATCGCCCCGGCCGGTGTGCAGGGCCACGGCCCGGTGGTCGACAGCCGGCATTCGGTGCTCGGGGCCGGCATCGCGCTGGCCGGCACGCCCGCAGGGGCGCTGTGGAATGTCTCGATCGACCCGGGCCGCGTGCCGGCCTGGTTCGCGCATGCGCTGCACGGCAGCGCGGTGCTGCCGGCGTCGGCGTGGCTGGAGTTGTCGCTGGCCGCGGTGCACGCGCTCGCGCCGGGCTGCGGCGTGCAAGGCCTGCGCTTCGATCGCGCGCTGCACCTGCAGCCCGATGCCGCGAGCGCGCTGCAACTGCAGGCCGTGGCCGGCGCCGACGGCGCGCTGGCGTTGAGCTTCCAGACCCGTGGCGACAGCGCGTGGACGCTGCATGCGCACGCCCAGGCCGCGTCGGTGGCTGCGTCGGCACACGACACCACCGCGCAGGCGCGAATGCGCACGCAACCCGCGGTCAGCGGGGCGGATCTCTACGCGCGGCTCGATGCCGCCGGCGCGAAATTCGGCGCCGCGCTGCACGGCATCGCGCAGGCCTGGTTCGCGCCCGCCCAAGCGCTGGCGCAGCTCTCGCCGATGGCCGACGAGCGCTTCGGAATTCCGCCCGCGGCACTCGACGCCTGCTTCCAGCTGATGGTCACGCTGGCCCCGCCCGGCGCGCTGTGGCTGCCGACGCGGCTCGATGGCGCGCGCTTGCTGCGCCCGCTGTCCGGCAGCGGTTGGATCCATGCCCGCGCGACCGCGCCGCAGGGCGATGGCGAGCCGGTGCGCGTCGATGCCGTGCTGTTCGACGAGCAAGGCCCGGTGCTGCAGCTCGACGGCCTGGTGCTCGAACGCCTCGGCGCCGCAGCCCGTGCCGATGCGGCCGATGCGTTCTACGCGCTGGGCGACGCCGAGACGATGCTGACGCCGAAGCCGCAAGCGCGCGACTGGGCGGTGATCGGCGACCGGGGCGGGTTGGCGCAGGCGCTGCAACAGCGCGGCGAGACGGTGCATCGCGTCGCCGATGCCGCGGCGCTCGCCACGCTGGCGCTGTCGCAACGCCTCGATGTCGTCGACCTGCGCCCGCTGGACCTGCAGGCCGTCGGCGATGTGTCGGCGCTGCACGCGATCGTGCAGGACGCGCAAGCGGTGATCCGCCTGCGCGCCGGTGCCGACGTGCGGCTGTGGCTCATCACTGCTGGCTCGCTGGCGCAGGCGCCGCTGTCGGGCCTCGCCGCGACGCTGGCGGCCGAGCATGGCGATCGCTTCGGTGGCCTGATTGAACTCGATGGCGCGCTGGAATCGCTGATCGATGCGGTGCAGGCCGATGCCGGCTCGTGCACGCTGCGCGACGGCCGCTGGACGCGCCCGGTGCTGAGACGCCTCGCGCCGCAGCCGACGCTCGCGCAGCCGTGGCGTGCCGATGCGAGCTGCCTGCTGACGGGAGGCCTCGGCGGCGTTGGCCGCCACGTCGCCGGCTGGCTGGTCGCGCAGGGCGTGCGTCACCTGGTCGTGCTCGGCCGCACGCCGCTGCCGCCGCGCGAGCAATGGGGTGCATCGCAGGCCCCGGCCGTGCAGGCGGTGCGCGAACTGGAAGCCCACGGTGCCAGCGTCGACTACGCGGCCGTCGATGTCGCCGACGAGGCCGCGCTGTCGGCCTTCCTCGCGCGCCACCGAGCCGAGGGCCGCCCGCCGATCCGCAGCGCGATCCACGCGGCCGGCATCACCGACGACACGCTGCTGCACGAGCTCGATGCCGCATCGCTCGCCGCGGTGCTGGCGCCGAAGCTGCAGGGCGCGTGGAACCTGCACCGCGCGCTGCCCGAACTTGATCGCCTGGTGTTCTTCTCGTCGATGGCGGCGCTGATGCCACAGGCGGGGCAGGCGAGCTACGCGGCAGCGAATGCTTTCCTCGACGCACTGGCGCGCCAGCGCCGCGCGCAGGGCCGGCATGCGCAGAGCATCGGCTGGGGCGTGTGGTCGCAGACCGGCGTGATGCGCGGTGAGGGCGGCCGGCGCCAGCTCGACGAGCTGCAGCGCCAGGGCATCGGCGGCTTCGCGCCGTCGCAGGCGTTGGCGCTGCTCGGCGATGCGTTGCGCCAGGACGTGCCGCACCTGCTGGTGATGCCGGTCGACTGGCGCGCGATGCGCAAGAGCCTCGGCGCGCGCGATGTGCCCTTGCTGCGCGACCTGCTGGCCGATGCGGCGCCGCCGGTCGCCGATGCGCCACTGGCCGAGAGCACCGACCCGGCCGAGCGCCGCCGTGCGCTGGACCGTGCGGTGCGCGATGTCGTCGGCCGCGTGCTGAAGCTGACGCCGTCGAAGATCGATGCCCGCAAGCCGCTCGGCACGATGGGCCTCACGTCGCTGATGGCGCTGGAGCTGCGCAACCGGCTGGAGCCGCTGCACGGCAAGCCGCTGTCGGCGACGCTGGCGTGGAACTACCCGACGGTCGATGCGCTGGTGGCGTTCCTGTCGGGCGATCACGAGCCCGCCGTGGTGGCAGTCGAACCGGAGGCACCGACCCCGGAACTGGCCGCTGTCGCCGAACTGTCCGATGAAGACGCAGCGCGCCTGCTGCGCAAGAGACGCTGACGATGAGCGACAAACCCACCCCGTCGTTGACCCAGCTGTCCGCCGTCAAGCTCGCGCTGATGGCCCAGCAGATGCGCGTGCAGAGCGAAGCGCTGATGCGCGCCGACCCGATCGCGATCGTCGGCATGGGCTGCCGCTTTCCGGGCGGTGCCGACAGCCCCGAGCAGTTCTGGCAACTGCTGGTCGACGGCGTTGATGCGGTGCGCGAGGTGCCCGCCGACCGCTGGGATGCCGACGCGCTCTACGACCCCGACCCGTCCGTGCCCGGCAAGTCCGCCACCAAGTGGGGCGGCTTCCTCGACCGCATCGACGGCTTCGACGCCTCCTACTTCGGCATCCTGCCGCGCGAGGCCGAGCGCATGGACCCGCAGCAGCGCCTGTTCCTCGAGGTCGCGATGGAGTCGCTCGACGATGCCGGCCTGACCCGCGATCGGCTGCGCGGCAGCCGCACCGGCGTCTTCATCGCGAGCTACCACAACGACTACCAGCTGCTCGAATACCGCGACCCCGAAGCCATCGACGCCCGCACGCTGACCGGCACGGTGCACAGCGTGCTGGCCAACCGGCTGTCGTTCCTGCTCGACCTGCGCGGCCCGAGCATCTCGGTCGACACCGCCTGCTCGTCGTCGCTGGTCGCGATCCACCTGGCTTGCCAGAGCCTGCGCCACGGCGAGAGCGACATCGCGCTGGCCGGCGGCGTCTCGCTGATGGTCACGCCCGACCTGATGATCTCGCTCAGCAAGGTCGGCTTCATGGCGCCGGACGGCCGCTGCAAGACCTTCGACCAGAGCGCCGACGGTTTCGGCCGCGGCGAAGGCTGCGGCGTGATCGTGATGAAGCGCCTCGCCGATGCGATCGCCGACGGCGACCGCGTGCTCGGCGTGGTGCGCGGCTCGGCCGTCAACCAGGACGGGCACTCGACGCTGCTGGCGGCGCCGAACGGCCTGGCGCAGCAGGCGCTGATCCGCGAGGCGCTGGCCTCGGCGCAGCTCGCCCCGGGGCGCATCGGCTTCATCGAGGCGCATGGCACCGGCACGCCGCTCGGCGACCCGATCGAGGTCGAGGCGCTGGCCGCCACCGTCGGGCGTGCCGATGCGGGCGGCGGCACCTGCTGGCTCGGTGCCGCGAAGGCCAACCTCGGCCACATGGAGGCCGCGGCCGGTGTCGGCGGGCTGATCAAGACGGTGCTCGCGCTGCGCCACGAACTGATCCCGCGGCAACYGCACTTCACGCAGCTCAACAAGCACCTCTCGCTGGCCGGTACGCGGCTGCAGGTGGCGGCGCAGCCGGTGCCGTGGCCAGCAGGGTCACAGACGCGCTGCGCCGGCACCAGCTCGTTCGGCGTCGGCGRCACCAATGCGCACGTGATCGTCGAAGAGGCGCCGCGCCTGCCGGCCGACGCGCCGGCTGCGGACGGCGGGCCGAGGCTGCTGCACCTGTCCGCGCAGAGCGAGCCGGCGTTGCGCGCGCTGGCGCAGGCCTGGGTCGAGTTCCTGCCGCGCAGCCCGGCGAGCCTGGCCGACCTGTGCCACACCGCCGGCGCGCGCCGCTCGGCGCTCGACCACCGGCTCGCGCTGGTCGGCCGCACGCGCGAGGACCTCGCGGCGCGGCTGTCGGACTACCTGCGCAACGAGGTCTCGCCCGGCGTCGCCAGCGGACGCGTGCCGGCCGAAGGCGTGCCGCGCCTCGCGTTCGTGTTCAGCGGCCAGGGGCCGCAGTGGTTCGCGATGGGCCGCGAGCTGATCGCGTCGGAGCCGGTGTTTCGCGACGTGATCGACGCCTGCGATGCGCTGCTGCAGCCGCTGGCCGGCTGGTCGCTGCATGCCGAGCTGGCGAAGGACGAAGCCCAATCGCGGCTCGCCGACACCGAGGTCGCGCAGCCGGCGCTGTTCGCGATCCAGGTCGCTCTGGCGGCGCTGTGGAAGCACTGGGGCATCGTGCCCGACGGCGTCGTCGGCCACAGCGTCGGCGAGATCGCCGCGCTGCATGTCGCCGGCGTGCTGGGCCTGGCCGATGCGGTGCGCGTCGTCTGCCAGCGCGGCCGCGTGATGCAGCAGGCCACCGGCACCGGCCGCATGGCGCAGGCGAGCCTGGCCGAAGACGAGGCGCTGGCCTTGCTGAAGCCCTACGGCGATCGGCTTGCGCTCGGCGCCGTCAACGGCCCGCGCAGCATCGTGCTGTCGGGCGAGCCGGCGGCGCTCGACGAACTGCTGGCGGTGCTGACGCGGCGTGGTGTCGCGCACCGCATGCTGCCGGTGCAGTACGCCTTCCACAGTGCCCAGATGGCGCCGTTCCAGCAGACGCTGGCCGGGCTGCTGGCCGATGTGCCGTCGCAGCCGATGGCGGTGCCGGTGTATTCGACCGTGCTGGGCGGGCTCGCGACCGGGCAGCGTTTCGACGGTGCGTACTTCGGCCGCAACGTGCGCGAGCCGGTGCGGCTGCATGCGGCGATCACCGCGATGGCCGGCGACGGCTTCGGCAGCTTCCTCGAGATCGGGCCGCACCCGGTGCTGAGTGCGTCGATCGCCGAGAGCATCGCCGCGGCGGGTCCGAGTGGGCAGGTGCTGGCATCGCTGCGGCGCGGCCGGCCGGAGCGCGAATCGCTGTTGCTGGCTGCGGCCGCGCTGCATGTGCACGGCCACACGCTGGACGCCGAGGCGGTGGCGGGCGAGGGCGGCGAGGTGGTCGATTTGCCGCGCTATCCGTGGCAGCGCAAACGTTTCTGGCTGCGGCCGACGCCGCAGGCCGCGCAGCCGCTGCGGCGCGGGGCGCACCCGCTGCTCGGCGCGAAGCTGTCGACGCCGGCGACGACCGCGACCGTGTTCGATGCGCAGTGGTCGGCGGGCGATGCCGGCGCGCTGCACGAGCACCGCATCGGCGGACGGCTGCTGATGCCGGCGGCGGCGATGGTCGAGCTGTGCCGCGCGGCGGTCGGCGGGCGGGCGCTGTCGGCCTTCGCGGTCGAGCGGCCGCTGTACCTGCCCGACAACGGCGCGGCGCGCTGGCAGGCGATCGTGCGTGATGGCGCGGTCGAGCTGCACCAAGCGTTGGATGACGATGCGTGGCAGCGTGTCTGCACCGCGGCGGTGGGCGATGCGGCGGTGGCCGAGCCGCTGCAGACGGCAGGCGCTTCCACCGCGTTGTCGTCCGCCGAGATCTATGCCGGGTTCGATGCGCTCGGCGTCGCGTTCGGCCCCGCGTTCCGCAGCCTGCACGCGGTGCAGCGCGGCGATGGCTGGGCGCGGGCCACGCTCGCGCTGCCGGCCGAGGTCGAAGCACAGGCGGCATCCTTCGGGCTTCATCCGGCGCTGCTCGACGGCGCGCTGCAGCTGTGCGCTGTCGCCGCCCAGGGCGTGCCGACCACGCTGTGGGCGCCGATGGGGATCGAGCAGGTCGAGGTGCTGCAACCGGGCATCGCGCGCCTGCAGGCCGTCGCGGTGCTGCGTGGCGAGGCGGGTGCCGACATCGACCTGAGCGACGAGCACGGCACGCCGGTCGCGCGGCTGCGCGGCGTGCGCTTCGCGGTGACCGATGCGCGCACGCTGGCCGGCGGTGGCGCGGAGGACGGGGTGTATGAGGTGCGGTGGGAACAGACCCCCGTTCGCCCTGAGCCTGTCGAAGGGCCTGCTCGCGCGGCACAAGGGCTTCGACAAGCTCAGCCCGACCCWTCGACAGGCTCRGGGCGAACGGGGGGTGGGGTGGAATGCGACTGGCTGCTCCTCAGCGACGCCAGCGGCCTTGCTACCGAACTGCGCCAGACGCTCGAATCCCGCGGCGCCCGCTGCACCGAAGTGCTCGCCGGCGAACGCTTCCAGCGCCTCGAATCGAACCGCTGGTCCGTCGACCCGGGCGACGCAGCCCAGATGCACTCCGTCGTCACCGACTGGCGCTCGCACGGCGCGCCGCGCGCGGTGGTCTCGCTGTGGAGCCTGGACACGCCTGGCCTCGAGGCTGACGCCGCCGAGCTGCGCGCCAGCGGCTCGCTGCTGCACGTGCTGCAAGCCCTCGCCGCCGATGCCGACGCGCCGCCGGTCGCGCTGTGGCTCGTCACGCCGGCCTCGCAGCCGGTGCTGCCGCACGAAGCACCGCGCTCGGCGGCGGCGGCCGGCGCCTGGGCCTTCCTCGGCGTGCTGGCCGTCGAGCACCCTGAATTCCCGCTGCGCGCGATCGACACCGACGCGGCCGACCCCGACGCGCTGCTGGCCGAGCTGCTGTCGCCCACCCCTGTGCAACGCATCGCGCTGCGTGGGACCACGCGCCACGAACCGCGCCTCGTGCGCCGCGCCGCACCGGCCGCCACGCCGCCGCAGCAGCGCCTCGAGGTCGCCCGCCCCGGCACGCTCGACGGCCTCGAACTCCGATCGCTCACCCCGCGCCCGCTGAAGCCCACCGAGCTGCGCCTCCAGGTCCACGCCGCCGGGCTGAACTTCCGCGACGTGCTGCTCGCGCTCGGTGTCTACCCCGGCAGCGGCATCCCGCTCGGTGCCGAATGCGCCGGCATCGTCAGCGAGGTCGGCTCGGCCGTCGAAGGCTGGCAGGTTGGCGAGCGCGTATTCGGCTTCGTGCACGACAGCATGGGCAGCGAAGCGGTCGCGCCGGCCGCGTTCGTCGCGCGCATCCCGCCCGGCCTGTCGAACGAGCAGGCCGCAGCCTTGCCGGTCGCCTTCCTGACGGCGCAACACGGCCTGTTCGGCATCGCCGGGCTGAAGCGCGGCCAGCGCGTGCTGATCCATGCCGGTGCCGGCGGCGTCGGCTTGGCCGCGGTGCAGCTCGCATTGCGCGCCGGCGCCGAGGTCTACGCCACGGCAGGCTCGCCCGAGAAGCGCGCCCACCTGCTCGCGCTCGGCGTGCGCGCGGTGATGGACTCGCGCAGCACCTCGTTCGCCGCCGAGCTGATGCGCGCGACCGGCGGTGCCGGTGTCGATGTGCTGCTGAACTCGCTGGCCGGCGACTTCATCCCGGCTGGCCTCGGCGTCGTCGCGCCGGGCGGCTGGTTCCTCGAACTCGGCAAGCGCGACATCTGGACGCCCGAGGCGGTCGCGAAGGCCTGCCCCGGCATCCACTACGCCGCCTACGACCTGGGCGACGCGGCCTACGCCGACCCGCGCCTGCTGCGCCCGATGCTGACCGAGCTGCAGGCCGGCTTGCAGGACGGCAGCCTGAAGCCGCTGCCGATCACGGTGTTCGACTTCGCACAGGCGGCCGATGCGTTCCGCCACATGGCGCAGGCCAGACACATCGGCAAGATCGTGCTGCGGCTGCCGGTGGCGGCCGCGTTCGAGATCCGCGCCGACGCCTGCTACCTCGTCACCGGCGGGCTCGGCGCGCTCGGCCTGCACACCGCGCGCTGGCTGCAGCGCTCGGGCGCGCGGCAGCTTGCGCTGCTTGGCCGCCATGCGCCGTCGGCCGAAGCCGCGCAAGCCATTCACGAGATCGAAGCGACCGGCACAAAGGTGCGCTGCTTCGCGGCCGATGCCGGCGACGCCGTTGCGCTGCAACGCGTGCTGGACAGCATCGCCCGCGAACTGGCGCCGCTGCGCGGCATCGTGCACGCAGCCGGCACGCTGGACGACGGCATCGCGCTGCGCCAGAGCTGGCCGCGCTGCGCCGCGGTGCTGCACAACAAGGCGCGCGCGGCCCAGCACCTGCACGCGCTGACGAGCACGCTGCCGCTGGACTTCTTCGTGATGTATTCGGCCGCCGGCCTGCTGCTCGGCGCGCCGGGGCAGTGCGCCTATGCGGCTGCCAATGCCGAGCTCGATGCGCTCGCGCAGAGGCGCCGCGCACAGGGCCTGCCGGCCTTGAGCGTGGCCTGGGGCACCTGGGCGCAAGGCGGCATGGCGACGCAGCTCGCGGCCGGCGGCCACGACCCGTGGCGCGAGCGCGGCCTGCTGCCGATCGAGCCGGCGCACGGCTTCGAACGCCTCGAACAACTGCTGCGCGACGGCGCGGTGCACGCCGCGGTGCTGCCGATCGACTGGCAACGCTTCATCGCGACGCTGCCGGCCGGCGTGGACGCGGCCTTCTTCGACAGCGTGGTGCCACGTGCCTCGGCGCCCGCACCGGCAGCGACCGAGCCGAGCCCCGCGGCGTCCACCGTGCTGTCGCGCCTGCAGGCCGTGCCGGCCGGCCAGCGCGCCGCAGCGTTGGCGGCCCACCTGAGCGAACGCGCCTTGCACGTGCTGGGCCTGGACGCCGGCACGCCGGTCGACCCGAAGACGCCGCTGAAGGACCTCGGCCTCGATTCGCTGATGGCGGTCGAACTGCGCAACGCGCTGACCCGCTCGATCGGCCGTCCGCTGTCGGCAACGCTGCTGTTCGACTACCCGACGCTCGCCGCGCTGACCGCGCACCTGATGCGCCTGCTCGGCCTCGAAGAACCGGCGTCCGCCGTCGACGCGAGTGCCAAGACCGCGGATGACGCGCTGCATGAGCTCAGCGACGAAGAAGCCGAAGCCCTGCTGCTGCAAGAACTGGGGAGTTCCCGATGACCGACCCGCGCGATGAAGCGCTGAGCCCCGTCAAGCGCGCGCTGTTCGAGATCCGCGAGCTGAAGGCCCAGCTCGCGCGCTCGAACGCCGCGCTGCACGAGCCGATCGCGATCGTCGGCATGGCGCTGCGCCTGCCGGGCGGCGTGGTCGATGCGGCCGGCCTGGCCGAGCTGCTGTGGTCGGGGACGGACGCGATCGGTCCGATCCCGTCCGAGCGCTGGAATCTCGACGCGCTGTACGACGCCGACGCCGATGCGCCCGGCAAGATGACGACGCGCTTCGGCGGCTTCGTCGACGGCGTCGACCGCTTCGACGCCGAGTTCTTCGGCATCTCGCCGCGCGAGGCCGCCAGCATGGACCCTCAGCAGCGGCTGCTGCTCGAAGTGGCCTGGGAGGCCCTCGAAGACGCCGGCCATGCGCCGGGCGAGCTCGCCGCCACGCCGGCCGGCGAACGCACCGGCGTCTACCTCGGCATCAGCAACAACGACTACGGCCGCGCGCTGTACCGGCACCCCGAGCTGATCGACCCGTACTTCGCGACCGGCAACGCGTCCAGCGTCGCGTCGGGGCGGCTGTCGTACTTCCTCGGCGTGCATGGGCCCGCTGTCGCGGTCGACACCGCGTGCTCGTCGTCGCTGGTCGCGCTGCACCTGGCCTGCCAGGGCCTGCGGCTGCATGAGTGCGAGATCGCGCTGGCCGGCGCGGTCAACCTGATCCTGACGCCCGAGATGAACATCAACTTCTCGAAGGCCCGGATGATGGCGCCGGACGGCCGCTGCAAGACCTTCGACGCCGCGGCCGACGGCTACGTGCGCGGCGAAGGCTGCGCGGTGCTGGTGCTGAAGCGGCTGGCCGATGCGCAGGCCGCCGGCGACCGCGTGCTGGCGGTGGTGCGCGGCAGCGCGCTGAACC
>NZ_JBFULV010000137.1:0-14129 GCF_054049715.1 Rhizobacter sp. P5_C2
GCGCAGCGGCTGGCGCAGCGGCTGGCGCCGCGTGCCGCGCCGGCCTCGGCGCCGGCGCCGGCGCTGTCGGACGACGAACCGGTGATCCTCGTGAACGACCTGGGCCGCAAGCTGCGCGTGCCGGTCTCCGACGTGCTGTACCTGAAAGCGGAGTTGAAGTACGTGACCCTGCGAACCGCCACCCACACCCATGTGCTCGATGACGCACTGACCGACCTGGAGCAGCGCCTGGGCGACCGCTTCCTGCGCATCCACCGCAATGCGCTGGTCGCCCGCCGCGCGCTGCGCGCGCTGGAGCGGCGCACGCTGCCCGGCGAAGACGGCGAAGAGCCGACCGAAGGCTGGGTGGTGCGGGTCGCGCCGGTCGACGACTGGCTGGTCGTGTCGCGCCGGCAGGTCGCGGCCGTCAAGGAAGCCATTGCCGAGGGCGGTGTATGACCCCGCCGAGCAACGCGACGCGGGCGACGGTCGGGTTCGCGGTGGTCGCGCTGTTGCTGGCGCTGGTCTGGCAGGGCACGCCGGACGCGCCTGCGGTGCCGCATGACCCGGTGGTGGCCGAGGCGATTGAACCCGCAGCCTCCGCGCCCCTGATCCCGATGCCCGGCCCGCCGTTGATCGAAGGCTTCGCCGCCTTGTATGGCGAGGCCGCCTCGGCGGCGGCCGCCGCCAGCGCACCGCTCGCGGCCGACGAGATCGAGGTGTGCGGCCTCGGCCGCGTGAAGGCCAAGGGCGGCCAGCCGCTCGACCGCACGCTGTTCACGACGGCCGGCGATGCGGCGCACCGGCGCCTGGTCGCCGCGCTGGCGCAACAGCCGGACGAACTGGCGCGCGCCACCGCACTGCTGCTGCAGCGCGACGACGGCCCGTCGCACGCCAATGCGCCGCAGGCCTGCGAAGGCGCCGACTGCAGCGCGCCGGCCGAGCCGCAAGAATCCGACCCGCAGCGCCAGGCGCGCGTCGGCGCCAACGCCTCGCAGCGCGACGCGCTCGCGCAGATGGCCGTCGCGACGCGCTCGCCGGCCGTCTACACGCTGGCCTGGCGCGCCTGCCGGGCCAACCCCGGTGGCGCCTGCCAGATGCTGTCGACGCGCCAGCTCGCGACGCTCGACCCGACCAATG
The DNA here is from genome assembly GCF_054049715.1 of Rhizobacter sp. P5_C2. Lineage (NCBI taxonomy): Bacteria > Pseudomonadati > Pseudomonadota > Betaproteobacteria > Burkholderiales > Sphaerotilaceae > Rhizobacter > Rhizobacter sp. P5_C2. The sequence continues at coordinate 1,120 of NZ_JBFULV010000137.1, forward strand.
CCGACGCCTGGCTGGAAGTCGCCTCCGAGGCCGACCAGCGCGGCGAGACCGGCCTCGTCGACGAGGCCTTGTACCGCGCGTCGAAGGCGAGCACCGCCGACCTGCGCTGGGGCCAGGTCAGCGCGCTCGCGCTGCGCAGCCTGCCGCCGGGCACGCCGGCCATCGAACGCCGCGCCGTGATGGAGCGCGCGGCCGGCATCGAATCGGCGCTGGCGATGCCCGGGCTGAAGACGCTGATGCAGCACTGCGATGCGACGGCGGTGCGCGACGGCAACCGCCTGCAGGTGTGCGCCGACCTGGCCGAGCTGATGGCCAGGCGCTCGACCTCGCTGCTCGACATGGCCATCGGCCAGGCGCTGGGTGCGCGCGTCGGCTGGCCGTCCGAGCGCCTGCAGGCCTTGCGCCTGGAGCGCGATGCGATGTCGCAGGCGATGAAGCCGATGGCGATCGCGACCGGCACCGAATGGTCCTGCGCCCAGATCGAGCGCGAAACCAAGTGGGCGCTCGACCGCGGCCAGTTCGGCGAGATCGGCGCGGCGCGCATGCTGATCGCCCGCACCGGGCAGAACGTCGCCGCACTGGCCAAGCAGTACAACGACGACCGGGCCGCCGCGTCGGCCCGCGCTGCCAGCAGCCCGGCCTCGGGCGTCGTCGCGCTCGCGCCTTGACCTGCCCTGACGCGCGCTGGCGCCGTCAGGCGGCGAGCTGCTGCTTCAGCGTCGCGGCCGCCGGGCCGAACGCATAGGCGTCCATCCCGAGGCAACCGTAGGTCACCGCCTCATGCAGCCGCTGCGGCGCATGCGCGCGGCCACCGGCGCCGGCCGCGACGTACCACGGCAGCAGGTGTTCGTCGGTCGGGTGCATGTCGACCGCAGCCGGTGCCTGCTTGCGGTAGTCGAACAGCGCGTCCCAGTCGCGTGCGGTGCTGCGTTCCAGCATCCAGCGGCGGAAGCCCGCGCTCTCGGCCACCTCGACCGCATCGACCGCCGGCCGGCCGCCGCTGAAGACGCGGCGCAGGTTGTGCGTGATGCTGCCGGTGCCCATCACCAGTACGCCGTCGTCGGCCAGCGAGGCCAGCAGCTCGCCGAGCGCAAACTGCTGCGCCGGCGGCAGGTTGGGCACCCACGCGAGCGGCAGCACCGGGATGTCGGCCTGCGGCCGCATGAAGCGCAGCATGCTCCAGATGCCGTGGTCCAGCCCGCCTTCGTCGCTGTGGTGCACCGGCAGGCCGGCCGCGCGCAGCCGGGCCTCGACCTGGGTCGCCAGCTCGGGTGCGCCGGGCGGGCTGTACTGCAGCTGGTACAGCGCGTCGGGGAAACCGCCGAAGTCGTGCACCGCCTGGTGCGTGGCCGCGCCCAGCAGCACCGGCTCGCGGGCGACGCTGTGCGCCGAGACGGCGAGGATGGCCTTCGGGCGCGGGTGGTGGGCGTCGAGCGTCGCGCCCAGGCGCTGCAGGAACGGGCCGGTGGTGCCGGGTTCCAGCGCCATCATCGGCGAGCCGTGGGACAGGAAGATCGCGGGCAGGGTGTTCATGCCACAAATTACAGCACCCCGCGTGCCCGGTGATGTTCTCCGGATTTGCACGCAGGGTTCATCACCGTTGCTTGTCTAGCCAACGCAACAGCGTCGCGGCCTGGCGCACCGCCGCTCGAAGGGGGCTGGGGTGTTGCAGTTCACCTTTGAAACCGCCCAATGCTATAAGTCGACGGCGAGATTCAACTCCGCGATATCCATCTCGGGCAATGACGATCTCGCGAGGAAGAAAATCGATGAGACAGAGATCATTTTGAGACAAGACGGCGCCTTACCGAAGGTCTGGTCAAAGCGCGAGTTTGCGGTCATTGCGACCGCAGGTGCCTGGACCCTCTACCTTGCTCTCGTCACGATCCGCCTTGCCGTGCTTGGTCTTTCCAACATGCGCGAAGTTGCGCTCCGCCATGGTCTGACCGCCGCAATCGGGGCGATCTTGACCGCCGCGTTGTTCTGGGCCCTCGGTCGCCTGGAACGCCGCCCGCCTCTGGTGCAAATCAGCGCAGCCCTGCTGCTGGCCGCGCCCGCCGCCGCAACTCTGGCAGTTGCCAACTATGACGTCATGTTTGTCTTCGCGCCGCTTGGCGTCTGGTCGGTTGCCGAACGAGCCCGCAACGATTTGCCCAGAGTGTTCGTACAGACGATCGCAGAGAACGATTTTCTTTTCACTGCCCTGGGGGTTCTTTACATCGCCATGGCTAGCGTGATCAATAGCCGGGACGCCCTGCAGCGCGCGACCGTCGCCGAGTCACAGGCTCGAAAAGCGCAATTGCGAGCGCTTAGATACCAGCTCGACCCCCATTTTCTATTCAATGCGTTGAACACGATCTCCGCGCTGGTCATGGAAGGGAAGGCCGAGACCGCGGAGCAGGCCCTCGCATCCCTGTCGGCCGTGCTCCGTACGACACTCGCGAGCGACGGCCTCGTCGACACGACACTGCGGCAGGAATTTCGGCTCCACGAGACCTATCTCGCCATCGAGGGAATTCGATTTGGCGCCCGACTGCAGGTGGCGCTGGAGCTTCCGGACGAGCTGGCAGGCGTGCCCATCCCGCCGCTCCTTCTTCAGCCGTTGGTGGAGAACGTGATCAAGCACGCTGTCGGGGTTTCCGAGACGCCGATTTATATGTCCATGCGGGCATTCGGCGCCGACGAGCAGGTCGTCGTCGCTGTCGAAGACAATGGTCCTGGCTCTCAAAAGGCGGGCTTCGGCCTGGGCCTTCGTAACGTGGCTGAACGACTAGCCCTGCGCTTTGGCGACGGCGCAACCTTTCAGCACGGGCCCGTCCCCGGAGGTGGCTATCGCGCGGTCCTCAGCTTCCCCCTCAAACAGCCCCTGCCTGAATGATTGGTGCACTTCGTATCCTGATCGTGGATGACGAGCCTTTGGCCGCAAGGCGCCTGGAAAGACTGTGTCTGCGCGCCATGCCGGACGCAAAGCCGACAAGTGAGACGAGCGGGCGCGCGGCGTTGGCTCACGTCAGCCGAGATCCGCCGGACGTCATGCTGCTCGACATCGACATGCCCGGTCTGAACGGTCTCGCCACGGCTGAACTGGCGTCGCGCGCCAACTCTGCGCCGAGCGTCGTCTTCACCACGGCGCACGAGCGGTTCGCCGTAGATGCGTTCGCGGTCGGCGCCGTCGACTATCTATTGAAGCCGGTCACCCTCGATCGACTACGCCAAGCCCTTGAGCGCGTACGAGACCGTCAAGGTGCGCTCCCGCTCACGAAAACCAAGTTCCGATCCGAGTTTTGGGTGCGCGACGGCGGCGACATGGTGCGCATCGAAGCCGATCGTATCGACTGCGTCTCGGCCGAAGGCGACTATATGCGTCTGCATGTCGCAGGCCGATCCTATTTGCTTCATTCCACCCTTTCCCAGCTCGAGCGCGACCTTGACGCCGCAGCCTTTCTGAGAGTTCACCGGTCCGCCTTGGTGGCCAAACGAAGCATCGAGGCGGTTGGGCGTGACGGCTCCGGAAAGTGGATCGTTCGCTTGCGTGACGGCGGCGAGGTTGGCATCGGGGAGAGCTACATGGCGAGCGTTCGAGCCTTTGTGAGAGGCTGACGACGCCGCTGCGCGAAACGCGCTTGCCGGTGCGCCGGGTTCATCGAAAAGATCTGGGGGTTTGGCGAAAATCGGTTGTCTCACAAGTTGCGGGTCCATCACAGTCCGGGGCATACCTCCATGCCCTTCGGATCTCGCACATGAAAACAATCAGGTTCTCGCCCATCCCCGGGCGTCTGTCGCGTCTTGCGCCGTCGGCCTTCAAAGGCTCCACCATCGGCAAAATCTGTAGCGCCGCAGCGCTGCTGGCGGGAGCGGGTTTCGCCTCGACCCAGCCCCTCTTTCAATCGCCCCCCAGTCCGGGAGCCCCTGCCCTCGCCGACGAAGTCCGGCAGTTCGTGTCCTTCGATGCGTCACACGCCGAACTGAAACTGATCCACATTCGCGTGATCGATGGCACGGGCGGCGCGCCGCTCGAGGATCGCACGGTCGTTATCAGAAACGGCCGCATCGCCTCGATCGCGCCGTCCGATGCATCCCAACGGGCCGACGGCAAGCAAACCCTGGACATGGCGGGGCGAACTCTGCTGCCAGGGCTGGTGGGAATGCACGATCACCTGTTCTATGTTGCGCGCCCCGGCGCGGACTTCGAGAATGCACGGAGAGTGCCGCTGCTTCTCCCGCAGATGACCTACACGGCGCCGCGGCTCTATCTTGCCGGCGGCGTCACCACGATCAGAACGACAGGCTCGATGGAGACGTATGCGGAACTGAACCTCAAGCAGGCCATTGAGGCCAACCAGCTGCCCGGGCCCCACATGGATGTCACCGGGCCCTATCTGCAGGGCGCGGGAAACATCTTCCTTCAGATGCACACTTTGAAGGGCCCCGAAGACGCACGCAACACGGTCGACTATTGGGCGGGCGAGGGTGTGACAAGCTTCAAGGCCTACGAGAACCTCACCCGAGCTGAGCTGAAAGCAGCCATCGATGCGGCGCATGGCCATGGGCTCAAGATCACAGGCCACCTTTGCTCTGTGACTTATCCCGAGGCGGCTGAACTCGGGATCGACAACATCGAACACGGGTTTTCCAACAATACCCAACTTGACCCGGACAAGACGCCCGACCTCTGTTCAAAGTCGCAGGGTTCCGCGACCGCAAAGGCGATGGATCCGGGCGGCCCGCAGGCGAAGGCGCTGTACGCGCTGCTGGTCGCCAAGCACGTCACCATCACGAGCACCTTGCCGGTCTTCGATCTGGACGCAACCGGGGTCCCGCCCCTGCGACAGGCTGAATTGGATGTTCTGACGCCGCAGGCCAGGGAAGCGTACCTGTACGCACGCAACGCCGGAAGTACCTCCAGCAACGATCGGAAGGAGCGATGGTATGCCAACCTGAAGCGGCTAGAGGCATTCGAGCGGAACTTCGCCTTGGCCGGCGGAACGTTGATGGCCGGCAGCGACCCGACGGGTGACGGGCACATCATCCCCGGGTTCGCCGACCAGCGCGAAATTGAACTCCTGGTCGATGCCGGCTTCTCTCCGCTCGAGGCGATCAAGATCGGAACCTTGAACGGGGCCACCTATCTCGGGCAGGCCTCCGAAATTGGCAGCGTCACAGTTGGTAAGCGTGCCGACCTGATGATCGTGGAGGGCGACCCGAGTCGGCGCATTCAGGATATCGAAAATGTCCAGCTCATCTTCCGCGACGGGATTGGGTTCGACCCGGCCAAGCTCCTGCGCTCGGTCAAAGGGCTCTACGGTCTCTATTGAGACAGCGCGAGAGAAATGAGCATGGCCGACATCACCAACACAACGCGAAGACATCTGCTGGCGGGCGGTGCTTTACTCGCCCTGACCGGCTCTGCGAAGCCACGAGAGCCCGTGCAGCGCCCCTTCTACGCGCCGGTCTCCACGGGGGAAGACCGAGGTCCGCCGATCCCACAGCGCACCGCGACGACGCGGAAGCTCTTCAAGTGCCCCGCGGGATACCCCAACGCTCTTTCCTCCAGTCCAGCGGGGCTGTGGATCGCTGAGCAGCGCGTTGACAATGGAAGGGAGCGAATCTGGCTGGTGGATGGCGCCGGCGCCGTCTTGCAGGCGACCTCGTCGGACGCGACCGACACCAGCGGGGTCGCCTATGGCGATGGCGTGCTGTGGGTTTGCGCGAATAGCGAGACCAATCATGGTGTTTACGAGACCAGTCTCGATGGGCGCACCTTGTCTCATCGCCAGATCCCGCTCGGGCCTGCGGAGATGGCAGGGGGGTGCCATGGGGCGACATGGCATGACGGATTTCTTTGGGTCACCGCCAACCGCCCGCGTGCGATCTTGCGCATTGATCCGAAGACCTGGACAGTGGCCTACCTGATACCGTTTGGACTGCCTGAAGGCCTCACTCGCTACCATGGCTGCGCTGTCCTCGGTGATTCCATGTACATGGTCTCGGGCGGCGAAAGCCGGACCTATGCGGACGGCCAGACAAACCTGATCCGGTATGACCTTGCGACCGGTGTCATCCGCGAAATTGTCAATTTCGCGCCGGGCAGTTGCGATCCCCATGGACTGGCGGTGCACGAGGGGCGCTTGATCGCCTGCGACTCCGGGCTCCATCCTGGTTGGGACAGCCGCTACGACGTACCGGGGCTTGGAAAGCGTACAAGCCCGGGCGCCGGTTGGGTTTTCGAAGTCGAGCTGGAGGGCTAGCGAGACGTGCGCTGAGCACCACTGTACTGGGCGGTGCCGACCGCCAAGCCGTTGGGGGATGGGCGGACCGGGTTACCCGCCAAGCCCCCGATGCTATGAAAGTTCGAACCCACCCACGCCGAGAGCGATGTGTGGACATCCAACCCTCTTTGGCTCTCGATAGGGCTGCGAATTTGCAGAGAGAAAGACTCGAATGAATCTGTTAGCAATCTTGGCGTCGGCGACTTTAGTGGCGCTCCCTGCGGCCGATGTCGCCATTCGGCACGCCGTCGACTCGCCCTTATTCGCAAGGTCGACAACTAGGCCGGCTTGCCCCGGGCCCGCGCCTCCTCCTTGCGCCGCTCTGTCACGGTGCGGCCGGCGACACCCCAGTTGTCGGTCTCGACCTCGTCGATGATCACGAAGGTCGTCGCCGGGTCCTTGCCCAGCACGCGGACCATCATCTCGGTGGCTTCGGCGATCAGCTGCTGCTTCTGCTGCTGCGTGACGCCTTCACGGGTGACTTCGATGCGGATGTACGGCATGGCGGCTCACCAGTGACCGGCGGACTGCCCGCCATCGACGTGCAGGATCTCGCCCGTCACGAACGCCGCCTTCTCGAGGAACAGCACCGCGTCGACGATGTCGCTCATCTCGCCCATGCGGCCCACCGGGTGCAGGCTGGCGAGCGCGGCATGGTTCTCCGGCGGATGCATCGGCGTCTTGATGATGCCGGGCGACACCGCGTTGACGCGGATGCCGCGCGACGCGTACTCGATCGCCAGCGCCCGGGTCGCGGCGTTCAGCCCGCCCTTGGTGATCGACGCCAGCACGGCCGGCACGCCGTTGATCGGCTGGTCGACGATGCTGGTCGTGATCTGCACGATGTGGCCCGAGCCCTGCGCTTCCATCCGCGCCACCGCGCGCTGCGTCACATGGAAGAAGCCGGCGAGGTTGGTCGCGATGTTGGCCGACCAGTCGTCGGCGGTGAACTGCGTGAACGGCTTGGCCGTGAAGATGCCGGCGTTGTTGACCAGCGTGTCGATGCGGCCGAAGCGGTCGACGCCGTCGCGGAAGATGCGCTCGGCGGTCGCAGGGTCGGCGATGTCGCCGGTGATCGCGAGGATGCCGGGGTCGTCGCTCGTGCGGATCGAGCGCGAGTTGGCGACCACGCGGAAGCCGGCCTCGCGGTAGGCCTGGACCAGCGCGGCGCCGATGCCGCTGGACGCGCCGGTGATGACGGCGACTTTCGGTTCGTGTTTCATGGTGAATGGCTCCTGCAAACAGAGTGGAAAGGACAGGGCTTCACTCTAGGAACCGCGCCCCTTCGGATAAAGACGGTTCGCTTAACATCTGGCGCTACACGGTGTAATCAATGCGGCCGCTGGATGCGATGACATGAAACGGCAGTTCGACGACGTGATGCTGGGCAGCATCGAGCTGTTCTGCCTCGCGGCCGAGCACCAGGGCTTCACCGCGGCAGCCGCCATCGCCGGCGTGACGCCGGCAGCGGTCAGTCGCTCGATCGGCCGTCTCGAAGAACGGCTCGGCGCGCGGCTCTTCGTGCGCACGACGCGCCACATTCGCCTGACCGATGCCGGGCGCGCCTACTTCGAGCGCTGCCGGGCCGCGCTCGACCAGCTGGTCGATGCCGAGCGCGAAGTCGGCGGCCAGCAGGCGCGGCCCTCGGGCACGCTGCGCATCAGCGTGCCCACCACCTATGGCCACCACCGGCTGCTGCCGATGCTGCCGGCCTTCATGCAGGCGCATCCGGACGTGAAGCTCGAGCTGCACGTCAGCAACCGCAACATCGATTTCGGCGACGAGGCTTTCGACCTCGCGATTCGCGTGCGCGCGCCCGACGATTCGACGCTGATCTGCCGGCACCTGGAAGACGCGGAGCTGGTGATCGTCGCGGCGCCCGATTACCTCGCGCGCCACGGCGTGCCGGCGACGCTGGCCGAACTGGCCGGCCACGATTGCATCCAGTTCGAATTGCCGAGCAACGGCCGCCCGATCCCGTGGCTGTTTCGCGAGGCCGGGGAGGAGGTGGACCTGCTCACCACCGGCCGCACCACCTGTGCCGACGACGTGCTGGCCGGCGTGACGCTGGCGCGCCATGGCGCCGGCATCTTCCAGGCCTATCGCTTCGTCGTCGACGCCGATCTGGCGGCAGGCCGGCTGACCGAGGTGCTCATGCCCTTCGGCGGCCGATCCCGGCCCTACAACCTGCTGTACCCGCATGCCCGCCATGTCCCGCTGAAAGTGCGGGCCTTCGTCGACCACTTGCTCGAGCGCAAGCGTCAATGGGACGATCCGGCTCCCACCCGAAAGAAATCCCGATGACGCCTGCCGATTCCGCTGTTCCCGTGTCGCCCGCTGCTCGCCGTGCCGCCTCGGCCTGGACCCTCGCGTGGCGGCAGGCCGCGCGCGACTTCCGCGCCGGCGAACTGCGGCTGCTGCTGGTCGCGGTGATGCTCGCGGTGGCGGCGTTGAGCGCCGTCGGCTTCTTCGCCGACCGGCTGAATGCCGGCCTCGCGCGCGACGCCCGCCAGATGCTGGGCGGCGATGCGATCGTCGCGAGCGACCAGCCGGCCCCGGCCGACATCGCCGAGCGTGCACGCGGCCTCGGGCTCACGGTCGCGCAGACCGCCACCTTCCCGAGCATGGGGCGTGCGCCGGATGACAAGGGCGGTGCGTCGCGCCTGGTCGCCGTCAAGAGCGTGACCACCGGCTACCCGCTGCGCGGCAAGCTGACGCTGGCCGATGCCCCCGGCGGCGCGCAGCGCACGGTCGCGAGCGCGCCGGCCGCCGGCACCGTGTGGGTCGATGCCGGCGTGCTCGACGCGCTGCAGCTGAAGGTCGGCGATGCGCTGCTGCTCGGCGATGCCAGCCTGCGCATCGCGTCGGTCATCGTGATCGAGCCCGACCGCGGCGCCGGCTTCATCAGCTTCGCACCGCGCGTGATGCTCAACGAGGCCGACCTGCCCGCCACCGGGCTGGTGCAGCCCGCGAGCCGCGTCACCTACCGCCTCGCGGTGGCGGCGCCGGCGGGGCGCGAGTCCGCGTTGCGCGAGTTCGTCGGCTGGACCGAAATCCAGCTGAAGGCGCGCCAGCTGCGCGGCATGCGGGTCGAGTCGCTCGAGACCGGCCGCCCCGAGATGCGCCAGACGCTGGACCGCGCGCAGAAGTTCCTGAACCTGGTCGCGCTGCTCGCCGCGCTGCTGGCGGCGGTGGCGGTGGGCATCGCGGCCCGCGATTTCGCCGACCGCCACCTCGACGACTGCGCGATGCTGCGCGTGCTCGGGCAACCGCAGCGCACGATCGCGCTGCAGTACCTGCTGGAGTTCGGCATCGTCGGCGTGCTGGCCAGCGTGGCCGGCGTGCTGCTCGGCTTCGCGGTGCACTACGTCTTCGTCTGGCTGCTGGCCGGGCTGGTCGACAGCGCGCTGCCGGCCGCCAGTGCCTGGCCGGCGCTGTTCGGCATTGGCGTCGGCTTCACGCTGCTGATGGGCTTCGGGCTGCCGCCGGTGCTGCAACTGGCCCAGGTGCCGCCGCTGCGCGTGATCCGCCGCGATGTCGGCGCGCTGAAGCCGGCGTCGATCGCGGTGCTGGCGGCCGGCGCGATCGGCTTCGCGGCGCTGCTGCTCGCGGTGTCGTCCGACCTGACGCTCGGGCTGATCGCGGTCGGCGGTTTTGCCGGCGCGATCGCGGTGTTCGCGCTGCTGTCGTGGATCGCGGTGCAGTTGCTGCGCCGTGCGGTGCCCGAGTCGCGCGCACCGCGCTGGCTGGTGCTCGCCACGCGGCAGATCGCGGCGCGCCCGGCCTTCGCGGTGCTGCAGGTGTCGGCGCTCAGCGTCGGGCTGCTGGCGCTGATGCTGCTGGTGCTGCTGCGCACCGACCTGATCTCCAGCTGGCGCGCCGCGACGCCGGCCGATGCGCCGAACCGTTTCGTGATCAACATCCAGCCGGAGCAGTCCGAGGCCTTCCAGGCGCGGCTCAAGGCAGCCGGGGTCGGCCGCTACGACTGGTTCCCGATGATCCGCGGCCGGCTGGTCGCGGTGAACGGCAAGCCGACCACCGCCGACGACCTGCAGGAAGAGCGCGCCAAGCGCCTGCTCGACCGCGAGTTCAACCTGAGCCACGACGCGACGCTGCCGCAGCACAACACCGTCACCGCCGGCCGCTGGACGCCGGACGAGGCCGGTGGCCTGAGCGTCGAAGAGGGCCTCGCCGAGACGCTGCACCTGAAGCTCGGCGACACGCTGCGCTTCGACATCGCCGGCATCGCGGCCGAAGGCAAGATCACCAGCCTGCGCAAGGTCGACTGGGGTTCGATGCGGGCGAACTTCTTCGTGATGTTCCCGAACGCGCAGATGCCGGACCTGCCGGCCACCTACCTGACCGCGTTCCGCGCGCCGGCGACGCCGGGCTTCGACAACGCGTTGAGCCGTGAATTCCCGAACATCACCGCGGTCGACGTGTCGGCCTCGCTCAGCCAGGTCCAGCAGGTGCTCGACCAGGTGATCCGCGCGGTCGAGTTCCTGTTCGGCTTCACGCTCGCCGCCGGGCTGGTGGTGCTGTTCGCTGCGGTGACGGCCACGCGCGAGGCACGCGCCCGCGAGTTCGCGGTGATGCGCGCGCTGGGTGCCAGCGCGAAGCTGCTCGGCCAGGTGCAGCGTGCCGAGCTGCTGGGCGTCGGCGCGCTGGCGGGCTTCCTGGCGTCGGTGGCGGCGGCCGCGGTCGGCTGGGCGCTCGCGAAGTACGTGTTCCAGTTCAGCTGGAACCCGTCGCCGTGGCTGCCGCTGGGTGGCAGCGTGGCCGGTGCGCTGCTTGCGCTGGCAGCAGGCTGGTGGGGACTGCGCGAGGTGGTGTCGCGGCCGGTGATCGAGACGCTGCGCCGCGCGGCGGAGTAGCCCGGATGCCAATCCGGGCTGCGGGTCAAGCCAGCCGGAACACCGAGACGGCTTGGGCCAGTACGCGCGCCTGATCCTTCAGGCTCTCGGCTGCCGCGGCGCTCTGTTCGACCAGCGCCGAGTTCTGCTGCGTCATCTGGTCGAGCTGCGTCACCGCGGCCGTGACGTTGCCGATGCCGTCGCGCTGCTCCGACGACGCGGCGGTGATCTCACCGATGATGTCGCTGACGCGCTGCACCGAGCCGACGATCTCGCTCATCGTCTTGCCGGCATCGGCCACCAGCCGCGAGCCGGCATCGACCCGGTCGACGCTCGCGCCGATCAGGCCCTTGATTTCCTTGGCGGCCTGCGCGCTGCGCTGGGCCAGGCTGCGCACTTCGCTCGCCACCACCGCGAAGCCGCGGCCCTGCTCGCCGGCACGGGCAGCTTCCACCGCGGCATTCAGCGCGAGGATGTTGGTCTGGAATGCGATCCCGTCGATCACGCCGACGATGTCGTTGATCTTCTTCGACGAGGCATTGATCTCGTCCATCGTCGAGACGACCTGCGACACCACCGAGCCGCCGCGCGCTGCGACCTCGGCGGCCGACGCGGCCAGCTGGTTCGCATGGAGGGCCGAATCGGCGCTCTGCTTGACGGTGCCGGTGAGCTGCTCCATCGACGAGGCCGCCTGCTGCAGGTTCGACGCGGTCTGCTCGGTGCGGTGGCTCAAATCCTGGTTGCCGGTCGCGATCTCGGCGCTCGCGGTCGCGATGTTGTCGGTCGATTGCTTGACCTGCGCGACCAGCGTGCGCAGCGCGTTCTGCATGCCGTCCATCGCCTGCAGCAGCCGGCCGATCTCGTCGTCGCTGCGCGGCTCCACCGCCTGCGACAGGTCGCCCCGCGCGATGCGCTGCGCCAGCTCGCTCGCATGCGCGATCGAGGCATTGATGCTGCGCACCGTCAGCACGGTCAGCGGCAGCAGCACGGCGAGCGCCGCCAGCACGCCGCCGGCCAGCAGCGCCGACTGGGTGCCGATCGCCTGCTCGACCGTCGCCTGCCCGGCCGCCACGTGCTCGCGCGACGCATCGGACAGCACGCCCAGCGTCTTCTCGACCGTCTCGATGTTGTCCTTCAGCTGCCCGGCGTAGGCGCCGGCCACCGCGCCGTCGATGGTCGCGCGCTCCAGCTGGTCGACCACCGGCAGCATGCCGTCGTGGTACGCCTTCAACTGCTCGAGCGCCGCGGCGATCGCCTTGGCCTGTTCGGCATCCAGGCGCTTGCCCAGGCCGCCCAGCCGCGCGAGCGTCTCGGCATGCGCCTTCGTCCACAAGGCCTTGTTGTCGGTGACCTCGTTGACGTTGTTGAAGTTGATGATCATCTCCTTCTCGAAGCGCCGCAGCCGGCCGAGCGTCGTGCGCAGCTCGCTGATGTCGGAGGCCATGCCGAAGTCCTCGGCCACCAGCGTGCGCACGGTGCCGCGCATGCCGTGCAGCGCGGCCCAGCCGATGCCGCCGATCAGGCCGAGCAGCAGCAGCGAGAAGCAGGTCGCGAAGTAGAGCCGCGAGCTGATCGAGAGGCGGGAGAGAACGCGCATCGGGGCTCGCCTGGGCAGGCTCAGTGCGTGCTGTCGATCAGGCCCATCTCGGAACTGGCCATCAGCTCCTCGATGTCCATCAGGATGAGCATGCGGTCGTTGACGCTGGAGATGCCGGTGATGAAGCTGGTGTCGACGGCGGAAGCCATCTCGGGGGCCGGCTTGATCGAATCGCGCGAGAGTTCGAGCACGTCGCTGACGGAGTCGACGACGGCACCGACGACGCGGCCGCGCACGTTCAGCACGATGACGACGGTGAAGCTGTTGTAGTCGTTCGAATCGCAACCGAGC
>NZ_JBFULV010000138.1:0-13334 GCF_054049715.1 Rhizobacter sp. P5_C2
CCGTACGCGCTGCAGGCGGCGCTCGCGGCCTGCCATGCGCGGGCACGCAGCGCCGGCGAGACCGACTGGGGGCTGATCGTCGCGCTGTACGACGCGCTCGAGCAGGTGGCGCCGTCGCCGGTGGTGGCGCTGAACCGCGCGGTCGCCGTCGGCATGGCGTTCGGGCCGGCCGCAGGGCTGGCGCTGGTCGACGAACTCGAATCGGAACCGGCGCTCGCGAACTACCACTGGCTGCCGAGCGTGCGTGCCGACCTGCTGGCGCGGCTGGGCCGCCACGGCGAGGCGCGCGAGGCCTTCGAGCGCGCCGCCGAGATGACGCGCAACGAGCGCGAACGCGAGCTGCTGCTGCAGCGGGCGCGCGAGCTACCGGGCTGAGTGCCTGGCTGAGACGGCGAGCGCGAGCGCCCCCGGTTTTGCTATGGCGGCGGCCCAAAATTTCATTTGTGCAGGCCGCAGGCGCTCGCTACGCTGTCGCCCATGACCTGGCCGACCTCCCTGCCGCTGATCGCGATCCTGCGCGGCATCCGCCCCGAAGAAGCCCTGCCCCATGCGCAGGCCCTGATCGACGCCGGCTTCGATGCGATCGAAGTCCCGCTCAACTCGCCGCAATGGCAGAAGAGCGTGGCCGACATCGTGCAGCGCTTCGGCAGCCGCGCGCTGATCGGCGGCGGCACGGTGCTGAAGCCGGCCGATGTCGATGCGCTGGTCGAGGTCGGCGCGAAGTTGGTCGTGACGCCGAACACCCGGCCTTCGTTGATCGCGTACGCGGTGCAGCGCGGCCTGCAGGTGGCCGCCGGCTTCGCGACCGCCAGCGAGGCCTTCGATGCGCTGGATGCCGGCGCGCAGGCGCTGAAGCTGTTCCCGGCCACCACCTACGGCACCGGCCATGTGAAGGCGCTGAAGGCGGTGCTGCCGGCCGGCGTGCCGCTGTTCGCGGTGGGCGGCGTCACGCCGGCCAACCTGGGCGAGTACCTGGCGGCAGGCTGCATCGGCGCCGGGCTCGGCAGCGACCTCTACAAGCCGGGGCAAGATGTGTCGCGCACCAGCGAGATGGCGCGCGCGTTCGTTGCCGCACTGCAAGCCGCCCGCGGCTGAAGAACACCGGGCGCTCCACCGGGGCGCACCGCATCACGGAGACACCGACAAGATGATCGCCATCGACTGGGGCACGAGCAGCCTGCGCGCCTACCGCCTCGACCCCGCCGGCAAGGTGCTGGCGCAGCGCAGCACCCCGGCCGCGCTGCTGGCCTGCCAGGGACGCTTCGAGGCCGTGCTGGCCGAGCAGATCGACGGCTGGAGCGATGCGCACATCGTGATGGCCGGCATGATCGGCAGCCGCAACGGCTGGCGCGAGGTGCCCTACGTCGCCTGCCCGGCCGGGGCCGATGCGATCGCCGCCGGCATGCTCGCGTTCGAGGCGCCGGCATTGCCCGGTCGCCAGCTCTTCATCGCGCCCGGCATGAGCGACCGGGCGGTCGACCTGCAGAACATCGGCACGCCCGAGGTGATGCGCGGCGAGGAGACCCAGGTGCTGGGCCTGCTCGACGAATTGCCCGGCGCCGGCCCGCACACGCTGTGCCTGCCCGGCACGCACAGCAAGTGGATCGCCGTCGAGCACGGCCGCATCACGCGCATCCACACCGCGATGACCGGCGAGCTGTATGCGCTGCTGACGCAGCACAGCCTGCTCGGCGCGCTGATGGACAAGGACGCCGGCGACGACGAGGCCGCGTTCGCGCGCGGGCTGCAGACCAGCCGCGGCAGCGGCGGCCTGCCGAACCAGCTCTTCAGCGTGCGCACGCTCGGCCTGTTCGGCGAGCTGAGCGGCGCGGCGGCACCCTCGTACCTGTCCGGCCTGCTGGTCGGCCACGAACTGAACGGGCTGGCGCCGGCGACCGGCACGGTCCACCTGATCGGCAGCGCCGCGCTGACCCGCCGCTACGAGCGTGCGCTGGCGGCGCGCGGCCTGCAGGCGATCGCCCATGCCGAGGCGCTGACCGCGCGCGGCCTGCACCGGCTGGCCCGCGCGCGCGGGCTGGTCGGCTGAACCCGAGGAGTCCCTCCATGAATCGTTTCGCCCACTACCCGAGCCTCGAAGGCCGCACCGTCTTCATCAGCGGCGGCACCACCGGCATCGGCACCGCCTTCGTCGAGCACTTCCATGCGCAGGGCGCGAAGGTCGGCTTCGTCGGCCGCAACCGCGAGGCGGCCGATGCGCTGCTGGCGGACATCGCCGCCCGGCCGAACCCGCATGGCGCACCGACGCCGCTGTTCATCCCCTGCGACGTGACCGATGTCGCGGCGCTGCAGGCGGCCATCGCGCAGACGCGCAGCGCGTTCGGTCCGATCGGCGCGCTGGTCAACAACGCGGCCAACGACCAGCGCCACCGGGTCGAGGAGGTGACGCCGGAGTTCTGGGACCAGTGCATGAACGTGAACCTGCGCCACCAGTTCTTCGCGGCGCAGGCGGTGGTCGACGACATGGTCGGCCTGGGCGGCGGCTCGATCATCAACCTCGGCTCGATCAGCTGGATGATCAAGGGCGCAGGCTACCCGGCGTATGCGACGACCAAGGCGGCCATCCACGGCCTGACCCGCTCGCTCGCCAAGGACCTGGGCAAGCGCAACATCCGCGTCAATGCGCTGGTGCCGGGCTGGGTGATGACGGACAAGCAGCTGCGCCTGTGGGTCACGCCCGAATCCGAGAGGGACCTCGACGCGAACCAGTGCCTGCCGGGGCGGCTTCAGTCGGAAGACATCGCGACGATGGCGCTGTTCCTGGCCGCCGACGATTCGAAGATGTGCACCGCGCAGAGCTTCGTCGTCGACGCGGGCTGGTCCTGATCCGGTGGCGTCAGTTCAGGCCGTAGGTCGGACCGAAGCGGAAGCGGTCTTCGACCTCGGTGTCGGCGAAGCCGAACTCGCGGTCGGGATCGACCACCGTGTCCTGCATGTCGTCGCCATAGCCGGTGTCGCCGCGGCTCACGCGCATCCACAGGCGGTGCAGCAACTTGGCCACTTCTGCGGTCGACGATTCGGGTGCTGACATCGGATGCCTTTCGCGGGGCCGCACGGGGCGGCGACAGGCTTTGAATGGCAAGTTGCGGACCAGGGGCGCGGTTCGCGCGGCACCGGGCATCGGGCCTGACGCGGCAGGTCACGCGGTGCGAAATCCGTCACATCGCCGACCGTCCTGGTTCCAGACTGCCGCGCCGTGTCAGCCGGCGTGTCGGACGGCGCGACAGGTATACGATCGGGCTCCTTTGCCCTGCCTCTCCGAGGTGCCTGCCATGCTGCCCACGCCCTTCCTCCACGACGCCTCGGGCGACGTGCGCTTCTGGGTGCTGCTCGACGACGGCGCGTCGATCGGGGCCAGCATCAGCATGCGTGCGCTGCACTACCGCTACCGCGCGGCCATGGGGGGCGCCGACGCGGTGGCCACCTACAACGCCCACCGCGGCGAAATCGACGCGGCGGTGCGTCGCCGCTTCGCCGCCGGCTCGCTGGAGCCGGTGATGCTGCGCGAGCACGACCTGAAGGCCTGAGAGGGCAAGAGCGCCTACGACCCGATCAGCGTGGTGGTGCGCTCGACGTCGCGCTCGAACGCGGCGATCGACAGCTCGGAGATCGACGCATGCAGCATCACGGTGCGCGCGACCTCGGCGTTGTCCTCGAAGGCCGTGCGCAATTCGGCACGCTGCCCGGCGGGCAGCACGCGGATCAGCGCCGCCATCAGCGCGTCCATCGCGACCAGCGAGCCCTTCAGGTCGCAGATGCGCTCGGTGGCTTCCTGCAGGTTCTTCATGTTGCGCGCCTCCAATGAAAAAACCGCGACCAAGGCCGCGGTTTTCTTGAGAGACCCTGCGAGTGCCGGGTCCCTGCGTTCCGGTCAGGCCGGGACGATGTTCGAAGCTTGCGGGCCCTTCTGGCCCTGCGTCACTTCGAATTGAACGCGCTGGCTTTCAGCCAGGCTCTTGAAGCCGCCGCCCTGGATCTGGCTGAAGTGGGCGAACAGGTCCTTGCCGCCGCCGTCCGGCGTGATGAAGCCGAAGCCCTTGCCTTCGTCGAACCACTTCACGGTGCCGGTTTGCGTTTGAGTCGTCGTCATGTTGTTTCCTTTCGAGTCATGCGCAGCACATGCCGCGCAGTGCAGAGACGCCAAGAAAATCAACGATGGGACTGTCAACCGGCATCCCCGGAACAGATCCGGGAACAGGGATGAGGACTTGCTGAAAGACGGTCTTATGCATGCCTACCGTGCATATTTTACCCTGCGCCCACCCGCGGCCTGCGCGCAAAGCCCTGTTGGGCTATGCAGGCGAGGTGCCGGATCGGGCTTTCAGATGAGGCCGCTGCGGATCTGCTTGCAGATGTTCTGCCCCGTCAGCGTGATCTGCAGCGCGCCACCGCGCCACTCGAACCAATCGAGCGCCACGTAGTCGTCGATCAGCTTTGCATTGATCTGTTCAGCCTGCCGGTGCTGCAGCAACTCCACCGTGCCGAGCAAGGCATTGCGCAGCGCCTGTCGTTTGAGTGCCGCGGCGGTCACGGGAGGGCGGGCGGGCGCTTCGGTCGAGGGTCGGCGAGGCGCGGAACGGGTCATGCTCATGAGGCCTTTCGGGAACGACTTTGAACGGCGAACACTCCGACAGTACCACCCCGATCCGACATACCTGTGACGATTTCAAGGAGATTCCCCGCCGAAAGCGGTTCACGGCAGCGGGGCGACGGCCGCCTCGTCGTCGGTCAGCGTCATCAGGATGTCGGCGTACCACGCGCAGTTCAGCCCCAGCGATTCATCGCTCTCCAGGTCGCGTCCGCCCATGTCCATGCGCGACGAGTGGATCCCGAGCAGCTTCCACGGCAGCGCATCGCCTTGTGCGTGGCGCATCACGACCGGCGCGCCGCTGGTGCCGCGGTGGGTGCGCGCATCGGTCAGGAAGTAGCCCTGGCCCTGGAAGCGCACGCCGAACGACGACGCGATCGCCGCCTGCCGCACCACCGGCAGGTGGTGGACCACGTCGTGGAAGCCGAGCGGGAAGCCCACCACCAGCAGCGAGCTGCCGACCTCCACCTCGTCGAGTGAATGCTGCAGGTGGTCGGGCGTGAACGGCACCATCGCCACGCCGGCCGGCAGCGCGGCACGCTCGATCTCGAGCACCGCGACGTCGATCTCGCCGCCGGCATCGCGCCCCTGGCGCCAGACGCTCTTGCCGTCGCGGTACAGCAGCATCGACAGCCCGATCGAGCGCGTCAGGTTGACCGCATCGGTGTGCAGCTCGATCTCGACGCGGCTCGGGTAATGCTTGCTCGGTGCGTCGATCAGCACGTGGCGGCTGGTGACGAGGAAGAGCCGCCCGTCGCGCTCGAAGAAGAAGCCGCTCGCACCGGTCAGCGGGAGGGCGCCGTCGAAGGTGGAGACGCGGGCGGTGGTCAGCAGCAGGGGTTCGATCATGGTCGCAAGTGTGGGGCCTGAAGAGGGGCTGACCTAGAATCGACCTCCCGTCTGACCGACAGCCACTGGATCAACACCATGTACCGCTGTGTGATCGCTGCGACCGCAGCCCTCGCCTTCGCCTGCGCCACCCTCCCCGCCGCCGCCCAGGCGCAGCGCCCGTTCCCGCAGAACGCGTTGCGTGGCGTGATCGCTTTCGACAACCCGCCGCAGGTCACGCTGAACGGCAAGCCGGCGCAACTCGCCCCGGGCGCGCGCATCCGCGGCCAGAACAACCTGCTGGTGCTGACCGGCCCGCTGGTCGGCAGCAAGCTGGTCGTGCACTACACCACCGAGTTCACCGGGCTGATCAAGGACGTGTGGATCCTGCGCGACGACGAGATCAAGGTCGTGCCGTGGCCGACCACGGTCGAGCAGTCGCAGACCTGGGCCTTCGACCCCGCCGCCCAGGTCTGGACCAAGCCGTGACGAGGCCATGATGGAAGAACAACGCACCAAGAAGGTCTACATCAAGACCTTCGGCTGCCAGATGAACGAATACGACTCGGACAAGATGTCCGACGTCATGCACGCGGCCGAAGGCTACGAGCCGACGCAGGACCCCGAGCAGGCCGACCTGATCCTGTTCAACACCTGCTCGGTGCGCGAGAAGGCGCAGGAGAAGGTGTTCAGCGACCTCGGCCGCGTCAAGCACCTGAAGGCCAAGGGCGTGATGATCGGCGTCGGCGGCTGCGTGGCCAGCCAGGAAGGCGCGGCGATCATCGAGCGCGCGCCCTACGTCGACGTGGTGTTCGGCCCGCAGACGCTGCACCGCCTGCCCGAGCTGCTGAAGCAGCGCCAGCGGCAGCAGCGCCCGCAGGTCGACATCAGCTTCCCCGAGATCGAGAAGTTCGACCACCTGCCGCCGGCGCGGGTCGATGGCGCGACGGCCTTCGTGTCGATCATGGAAGGTTGCTCGAAGTACTGCAGCTATTGCGTGGTGCCGTACACCCGCGGCGAAGAGGTGTCGCGACCGTTCGACGACGTGCTGGTCGAGGTGGCCGGACTGGCCGACCAGGGCGTCAAGGAAGTGACGCTGCTGGGCCAGAACGTCAATGCCTACCGCGGCGCGATGGGCGACACCGCCGAGATCGCCGACTTCGCGTTGCTGATCGAGTACGTGGCCGCGATCCCCGGCATCCAGCGCATCCGCTACACCACCAGCCATCCGAACGAGTTCACGAACCGGCTGGTCGAGGTGTATGGCCGCGTGCCGCAGCTCGTGAACCACCTGCACTTGCCGGTGCAGCACGGCAGCGACCGCATCCTGATGGCGATGAAGCGCGGCTACACGGTGCTCGAGTACAAGAGCACGATCCGCAAGCTGCGCGCGGTGCGTCCGGACATCAGCCTGTCGAGCGACTTCATCGTCGGCTTCCCGGGCGAGACCGAGGACGATTTCACGAAGATGATGAAGCTGATCGACGACGTCGGCTTCGATTCGAGCTTCAGCTTCATCTACAGCCCGCGGCCCGGCACGCCGGCGGCGGCACTGGCCGACGACACGCCGCACGAGACCAAGCTGGCGCGGCTGCAGCACCTGCAGGCGACGATCGAGGACAACCAGCGCCGCATCGGGCAGTCGCGCGTCGGCACGGTGCAGCGCATCCTGGTCGAAGGGCCGTCGCGCAAGGATGCGAACGAGCTGATGGGCCGCACCGAGTGCAACCGCATCGTCAATTTCGCCGGGCCGGCACGGCTGGTCGGGCAGATGATCGACGTGAACATCACGCTGGCGTACCCGCATTCGCTGCGGGGCGAGGTGGTGACGCTGGAGGAAGCGGTGGTGGCCTAGCGCCGGCCCGGGCCGAAGCCGGCCCACCAGAGCGTCAGCGCACAGCCGGCGACCATCGCGCCATAGGTCGCCATCTTGCCGTCGCGCCCCAGCCAGGCCAGCCCGACGATGGTGACGACGCTGGCGACACCAGCCGACCACAGCCACAGCCGGGCCCAGCGGACACCGGCCAGTTCACGGCGCCACAACAGCTTGACCATCGCCGACGCAATGCCGGTGACGCCAAAGGCGGGGCCGAGGAAGTTCAACAAATGCCACAGTGCGTCCAAGGGTCCCATCGACTGGTTCTCGCAAAAGCTGGCCCGGAAGTTGCCGCCAAACCGCTACATTGTGACGAATCGTCAGCGTTGATGACGGTCTTGAGAATCAGCAAACGCCCGACGGCGCGGCAAATTTTATAATCTGCAGATGAGTGTTTTCGCCCTCGGTCTGAACCACACGACGGCTCCGCTGGATTTGCGGGGCCGTTTTGCGTTCACGCTCGAGCAGCTGGCGCCCACCCTGCAGGGGTTTCGCGAACGGGTCACGCGCCCGAGCGGCAGCCCCGAAGCCGCGATCCTGTCGACCTGCAACCGCACCGAGCTGTATTGCGCGGCCGAACCGGCGCTCGTGCGCCCGGCCATCGACTGGCTGGCCGGCCTGGGTGGCGTCGCGAGCCAGCACTTCATGGACCACGCCTACGTGCTGGAAGGCGGCGCCGCGGCGCGCCATGCCTTCCGCGTCGCGAGCGGCCTCGATTCGATGGTGCTGGGCGAGCCGCAGATCCTCGGCCAGATGAAGCAGGCGGTGCGCGAGGCCAGCAGCGCCGGCACGCTGGGCACGACGCTGCACCAGATGTTCCAGCGCTCGTTCGCGGTCGCGAAAGACGTGCGCACCTCCACCGAGATCGGCTCGCACTCGATCAGCATGGCCGCCGCCGCGGTGCGCTTGGCCTCGCAGCTGTTCGAGGACCTGCGCGAGACCAAGGTGCTGTTCGTTGGTGCCGGCGAAATGATCGAGCTGGTCGCCACGCACTTCGCGGCCCGTGCGCCGCGCGCGATGGCGGTCGCCAACCGCACGCTCGAGCGCGGCGAGAAGCTGGCCGGCCGCTTCGGTGCCGAGGCGATCCGCCTGTCCGACCTGCCGGCCCGGCTCGGCGAATTCGATGCCGTCATCTCGTGCACCGCCAGTTCGCTGCCGATCATCGGCCTGGGCGCCGTCGAGCGTGCACTGAAGGCGCGCAAGCACCGGCCGATGTTCATGGTCGACCTGGCCGTGCCGCGCGACATCGAACCCGAGGTGTCCCGGCTGAACGACGTCTACCTCTACACCGTCGACGACCTGTCGGCGCTGGTGCAGACGGCCGGCGAGAAGCGCCAGGCCGCGGTCGAGCAGGCCGAGGTCATCATCGAGAGCGGCGTGCAGAGCTTCGTGCACTGGCTCGACCAGCGCGGCACGGTGCCGCTGATCCAGGCGCTGAACGCGCAGGCCGACGACTGGCGCGCCGCCGAGATCGCGCGTGCCCGCAAGATGCTGGCGAAGGGCGAGGACCTCGATGTGGTGCTCGATGCGCTGACCCGCGGCCTGACCCAGAAGATGCTGCACGGCACGCTGGCCGAACTGCATGCGGCCGACGGCGAACAGCGCGCTGTGCTCGCGCAGACGGTGTCCCGCCTGTTCCTGCGCGGTGCCCCCCGCAAGCCGGGCGACGGCCACCACTAGCGACGCGCCGTCGTCCGCCGCATGAACGGCGGGGCGGGCGCACCTGTTGCGGCTTCGGCCGCGCGCCGGCTCCGCGAAACTTTTCCGGAGCCCCGATGAAAGACACCCTCCGCCAGCAGTTCGAACGCCTCGCGATGCGGCTGAGCGAACTCGACGCGACGCTCGCCGACCCGTCGGTGGTCAGCGACATGAACCGCTTTCGCGGCCTGACCCGCGAGCACGCCGAGGTCGACAGCGTGGTGCAGCGCTTTCGCCGCTACCAGCAGCGCGAGCGCGACCTGCTGGCCGCGCGCGACATGCTGGGCGACGCCGACCTCGCCGAGATGGCACGCGAGGAGATCGCCGGCGCCGAAGCCGACCTCGAGCGGCTGCAGAACGAACTGCAGACCGCGCTGCTGCCGCGCGATCCGGACGACGGCCGCAACGCCTTCCTTGAGATCCGCGCCGGCACCGGCGGCGATGAATCGGCGCTGTTCGCGGCCGACCTGCTGCGCATGTACACGCGCTATGCGGAGCGCTGCGGCTGGCGCACCGAGCTGATGTCCGAGAGCATGTCCGACCTCGGCGGCTACAAGGAAGTGGTGCTGCGCGTCGACGGCGACGATGTGTATGCCCGGCTGAAGTTCGAATCGGGCGGCCACCGCGTGCAGCGCGTGCCGCAGACCGAGACGCAGGGGCGCATCCACACCAGCGCCTGCACCGTCGCGGCGATGCCGGAGCCCGACGAGGCCGAGGAGATCCAGCTGAACCCCGCCGACCTGCGCATCGACACCTTCCGCGCCAGCGGTGCGGGCGGCCAGCACGTCAACAAGACCGACAGCGCGATCCGCATCACCCACCTGCCGACCGGGCTGGTCGCCGAATGCCAGGACGACCGCTCGCAGCACCGCAACAAGGCCAAGGCGCTGGCCGTGCTGGCCGCGCGGCTGCGCGAGAAGGACCGCAGCGAACGCGCCGCCAAGGAAGCGGCCACCCGCAAGGGACTGATCGGCAGCGGCGACCGCAGCGACCGCATCCGCACCTACAACTTTCCGCAAGGGCGGCTGACCGATCACCGCATCAACCTGACGCTGTACAAGCTGCAGTCGGTGATGGAAGGCGAACTCGACGACGTGGTGGCCGCCCTGCAGGCCGCCAGTGCCGCGGAGCAACTGGCCGAGCTGGAAGGGCGCGGCGCGTGAGCGCCTCCACCGTCGATGGCGCGCTCGCCGGCGCACGCGGCGCGGGGCTGGACCGGCTCGACGCGCAGTTGCTGCTCGGCGCGGTGCTCGGCCGCGAGCGCAGCTGGCTGATCGCCCATGGCGATGACGCGCTCGCGCCTGAGCAGGCCGCGCACTTCGACGCCCTCGTCATGCGCCGCAGCGCCGGCGAGCCGGTCGCCTACCTGCTGGGTCGCCAGGACTTCCACGGCTTGACGCTGCAGGTCTCGCCCGCCGTGCTGGTGCCGCGGCCGGACACCGAGACGCTGGTCGACTGGGCGCTGGAGTTGCTCGCCACCGAACTCGCCGGCACGGGCACGCCGCAGGTGCTCGACCTGGGCACCGGCTCCGGCGCGATCGCCCTCGCGCTCAAGCACCGGTGCCCGCGCGCGGACCTGACCGCCGTCGACGCCAGCCCCGAGGCACTGGCGGTCGCCGAAGCCAATGCCGGCACCCTGGGCCTGGCGCTCGCGTTGCTGCCAGGCCACTGGTGGACGCCGGTCGCGGGCCGGCACTTCGACCTGGTCGTCGGCAACCCGCCCTACATCGCGGGCGATGACCACCACCTCGATGCACTGCAGCATGAGCCCCTGCTGGCGCTGACCCCGGGCGGCGACGGCCTGGATTCGCTGCGCGAAATCATCGCTGGTGCCAGTGCCCACTTGCGCGACGGAAGCTGGCTCTTGCTGGAGCATGGCCACGACCAGGCCCGCGACGTGCAGGCCTTGCTGGCGGCGGCCGGCCTGCACGAGGTGGCCACCCGGCGCGACCTGGGCGGCAACGAGCGCTGCACCGGCGGCCGTTGGCGGCAAGCCACGCGCTGAGTTTGTTACTGGCACGACTGCACGCGCTGACGACTGTTGCCATTCGGTCGCGGGGGAGCGGCCCCCAACGCGGCGCGGCCGGCGTAGCATGGTCTCGAGGCCTTCAGCGGGCCGCAGGTTCGTCTCCCGTCACACCCGTCGCAAGGAGAGGTCGCCATGTGGAACCCAAGGTGGAAGTGGATCGTCGCGGGCGCGCTGGCGCTCGTCGGCGCACAGGCTGCGATGGCCCTCGACGCCGGCGGCAACGGGCTGGGATGGCGCAAGCTGCAGGGCCGCATGAGCCTGGGCACCGCCAGCACCAGCCCCGGCCTGCGCAGCGAAACCCCCGGCTTCGACACCACCAGCCTGAAGCTCAGCAGCCTGAGCCTGATGGCCGACTACTACCTGATGCCGGCCTTCAGCCAGGGCGCCCCGGCCGGCGGGCTGCGTGCCACCAGCGGCGTGCTGTTCGGGCCGCGCTCGTCGCCCTGGAGCGGCCCCGGCAGCGGCGCCCAGTTCAGCATCGACCGCCGCACGAGTCCCACCTCGCCCGACGGCAGCACCGACAGCGCCACCTCGCCCTACGTCGGCATCGGCTACACCGGCCTGTCGGTCAAGGGAGGCTGGGGATTCTCGGCGGACGTCGGCGTGCTGGCCGGTCGCTTCGGACGCAGCCTCGGCCAGAGCCTGGACGACCAGGTGCGCGAACTGCGCCTGCAGCCGGTGCTGCAGCTCGGCGTGTCGTACTCGTTCTGACCGGGGCTGCGAAGTCGCATTTCTCCCGGGGGCATGCCGACCGCCGGCACGGGCGGCCTGCGGTTTGCCGTATAACGTCGGACCTTCCACCCTGAACTTTGCCGGGCCCGCCGGCGCCAGACCATGAGCGACGTACAGCAACGCATCGATGACCTCGTCAAGCAGAACCGCGTGGTTCTGTTCATGAAGGGGACGGCGCAATTTCCGATGTGCGGTTTCTCCGGCCGCGCGGTGCAGGTGCTGAAGGCCTGCGGCGTGACCGACCTGAAGACCGTCAACGTCCTCGAGGACGAGGGCGTGCGCCAGGGCATCAAGGACTACGCGAACTGGCCGACCATTCCGCAGCTCTACGTGAACGGCGAGTTCGTCGGCGGCTCGGACATCATGATGGAGATGTACCAGGCGGGCGAGCTGCAGCAGGTGCTGGGCGCCAAAGTCTGAATGACGTGACCGTGCCGCAGCGCATCGTCGTCGGCGTGACCGGCGCCAGCGGCGCGGTCTATGCCGTGCGGCTGCTCGAGCGGCTGAAGGCGATCGGCTGCGAGAGCCACCTGGTGGCCAGCCCGGCCGGCGTGCTGAACGTGCACCACGAACTCGGCCTCGACCGGCGCGAACTCGAAGCGCTGGCCCACACCGCCTACAACCCGGCCGACATCGGTGCCGCGATCGCGAGCGGCTCGTTCCCGAGTTCGGCGATGGTGATCGCGCCATGCTCGATGAAGACCCTCGCCGCGGTGGCGCACGGCTTCTCCGACAGCCTGCTGGCGCGCGCTGCCGACGTGACGCTGAAGGAGCGCCGCCGCCTCGTGCTGATGGTGCGCGAGACGCCCTTCAACCTGGCGCACCTGCGCAACATGACCGCGGTGACCGAGATGGGCGGCGTGATCTTCCCGCCGCTGCCGGCGTTCTATCACCGGCCGACGACGATCGAAGAGATCGTGAACGAGACGGTGGAGCGGGTGTTGTCGCTGCTGGGCATCGATGCTGCAGCACCCCGGCCGTGGACCGGCCTCTGATCGATCCCTCGATCAGCCCGGTTTGTAGTCCCAGTATTTCTTGGCGCCGAACACCAGGTTTGGATACTCCGGCTTGCCTCGGCTGCCGTTGTAGCGGCCCAGCGCCATGTACAGGTCGCCGCGCTCGACGTCGAGGTAGTGCCGCATGATCACGCAGCCGAAGCGCAGGTTGGTCTGCATGTGGAACAGCCGGCTCACGTCGCCGTTGCCGATCACCCGGGCCCAGAACGGCATCACCTGCATGTAGCCGCGCGCACCGACGCTGCTGATCGCGTACTTGCGGAAACCGCTCTCCACCTGCACCAGGCCCAGCATCAGCGCCGGCTCCAGCCCGGCGCGCGTGCTCTCGTACCAGAGCGTGTCGAGGAACTCGATGCGCGTGACATGCTCGGCCTTGCGCTTCTTCAGGCGCGTGCTCATCTCGCCGAGCCAGCGCAGGTAGGCCAGGCGCGCGTCGGTGCTGACGAAAACGGGCTTCGGCGGCGCGCTGTTCGCGATGGCGGCTGCCAGGGCACCGCGCACCGCATCCGCCAGCGGCTCTTCGACCTGTGCGCCCGCCCGGGCCTCGCG
>NZ_JBFULV010000139.1:0-13210 GCF_054049715.1 Rhizobacter sp. P5_C2
GCCTCGGGCAGCGCGCCGTGCAACTCGACGCTGCCGGCATGCACGACCAGCGTGCCGGCGGCCATGTCGCCCAGGCGCTTGAAATCGGGCCGCCACAGCATCGCGAGCACGCCGAAGCCGTACAGCAGCGGCATGAAATCGGCCGCGCGCAGCAGGTTGCGGATGATCGACGCGGCCGGCGTCACCGGCAGGCCGGAGTCCATCACCACCCGCAGCCCCAGCATGCGCTTGCCGGGCGTGGCACCGGCCAGCGCCAGCTCGAACGCCACCGGATAGAACCATTCGAGCAGGAAGTACACCATCAGCTGCAGCCCGGCGCCCATGCCGCCGCCCAGGCCCAGCAGCGCCGACAGCATCAGGAACATCACGGCGCGGATGCCGAAGTCGGCCGCGAACGCGAGCACGCGCGGCACCAGCCCGGCCGGTCTCAGCGACAGCGCGATGCCTTCCGGTGTCTCTGCAGTGGTCAGCGTATCCAGGGACACGGAAGCGTTCGGTGGTGAGGTCGCAGATTCTAGGGTGCAGAATCGACGTTCCGTTGTCGGAGCCCCCCAAGCCATGAACGCACCCATCCCCGCCCACCTGCTGCCGCAGCTCGATCCGCGGCCGGTTCCCGCCGAGATGGTCGATGCGCTGCGGGCCCGCTTCGGCGAGCGCTGCTCCACCGCGCTCGCGGTGCGCGAGCAGCACGGCCGCGACGAATCGCCGTTCGACGTGCCGCCGCCCGAGGTGGTCGTGTACTGCGAGAGCACCGACGACGTCGCCGAGGTGGTGAAGCTGGCCGACCGCTACGCCGTGCCGGTGATCCCGTACGGCGCCGGCTCGTCGCTCGAAGGCCACCTGCTCGCGGTGCAGGGCGGCGTCAGCATCGACCTGACGCGCATGAACCGCATCGTGTCGGTGCGCCCCGAAGACCTCACCGTCACCGTGCAGGCCGGCGTCACCCGCATGCAGCTGAACACCGAGATCCGCCACGCGGGCCTGTTCTTCCCGATCGATCCCGGCGCCGATGCCACGCTCGGCGGCATGAGCGCCACCCGCGCGAGCGGCACCAACGCCGTGCGCTACGGCACGATGCGCGACAACGTGCTGGCGCTCACCGTCGTCACGCCGCAGGGCGAGGTGATCCACACCGGCACGCGGGCGCGCAAGTCGTCGGCCGGCTACGACCTGACGCGGCTGATGGTCGGCAGCGAAGGCACGCTCGGCGTGATGACCGAGATCACGCTGAAGCTGTACCCGCTGCCCGAGGCGATCTCGGCCGCGACCTGCAGCTTCCCGAGCATCGACGCCGCGGTGCGCACCACCATCCAGCTGATCCAGATGGGCGTGCCGATCGCGCGCTGCGAGTTGCTCGATGCCAACGCGGTGCGCGCGGTGAACCGGCACGACAAGCTGACGCTGCCCGAATCGCCGCTGCTGCTGATGGAGTTCCACGGCAGCGAGGCGAGCGTGGCCGAGCAGGCCGCCACCGTGCAGGAGATCGCCAGCGAGTTCGGCGGCGAAGGCTTCCAGTGGGCGACCACGCCGGAAGAGCGCACGAAGCTGTGGACCGCCCGCCACCGCGCCTACTTCGCCGGGCTGCAGATGAAGCCGGGCAGCCGCACCGTGACCACCGACACCTGCGTGCCGATCTCGCGGCTGGCCGAGTGCATCAACGACAGCGTCGCCGAGGTCGAGGCCTCGGGGCTGATGTACTACATCGTCGGCCACGTCGGCGACGGCAACTTCCACCTCGCCTACCTGATCGACCCCGACAAGCCGGAAGAGCGCGAGACCGCCGAGCGGCTGAACCTGCAGCTGGTGCAGCGCGCGCTGCGGCTCGACGGCACCTGCACCGGCGAGCACGGCATCGGGCTGCACAAGATGGGCTTCCTGGTCAGCGAGGCGGGGGCCGGCGCGGTCGACATGATGCGCAGCGTCAAGCGTGCGCTCGACCCGAAGAACATCATGAATCCCGGCAAGATCTTTTCCCTGTGAGGCCGCGCCCATCAGCGTCTTCCTGATCCAACGCTGCGCCGCCTTCGTCGCCACGCTGCTGGCGGCCTCGGCGCTGATCTTCGCGCTGCTCACGCTGCTGCCGGGCAGCGCGGTCGATGTCCGGCTGGAGACCGGCACCACGCCGGAGGCGGCCGCCGCGCTCGCGCAACAGCTCGGGCTCGACCAGCCGGCGCTCGTGCGCTACGGCCGCTGGCTGCGCGGCCTGGCAAGCGGCGAGTTGGGCCACAGCGTCGCGTACGACGCGCCGATCGCCGAGTTGCTGGCCGAGCGGCTGCTCGTCACGCTGCCGCTCGCGCTGATCGCGATGGGGCTCACCACCGTGGCCGCGCTAGCGCTCGGCGTGTTCGCCGCATCGCGCCACCGCCGGCTCGGCGACGCCGGCGTGATGGCCGCCAGCCAGCTCGGCATGGCGGTGCCGAACTTCTGGCTCGCGATCCTGCTGATCGGGGTGTTCGCGGTGAAGCTGCAGTGGTTCCCAGCCGGTGGCTTCGCCGGCTGGGACGAGGGCCCGGCCGAAGCGCTGCGTTCGCTGCTGTTGCCGGCCGTCGCGCTGGCCGCGGTGCAGGTCGCGATCCTCGCGCGCGTGACGCGCAGCGCGGTGCTCGAGGTGATGCGCGAGGATTTCGTGCGCAGCGCCCGCGCGCAGGGCCTGGGCCGGCGCGCGGTGCTGTGGCGCCATGTGCTGCGCAACGCGCTGGTGCCGGTGTTGACGGTGATGGGGCTGCAGTTCGCAAACCTGCTGACCGGCGCGATCGTCGTCGAGAAGGTGTTCGCGCTGCCCGGGCTCGGGCTGCTGGTGTTCCAGGCGATCGCGAACCGCGACCTGGCGGTGGTGCAGAACGTGGTGATGCTGTTCGCCGCCGCGGTGATCGCGATCAACTTCGCGGTCGACCTGCTGCTGGTCGCGATCGACCCGCGGCTGAAGGCGAGCCACCGATGACGCGCCACCCGAGCTTCGTCGCCGGCTGCGTGCTGGTCGGGCTGTGGCTCGCCGCGGTGCTGCTGTCGCTCGCGTGGACGCCGTACCCACCGACCGAGATCGACATCCCGAACCGGCTGCTGCTGCCGTCGGCCGCGCACTGGCTGGGCACCGACAGCCTGGGGCGCGACATCGCATCGCTGCTGATCGTCGGCGCGCGCACCTCGCTGCTGGTGGGCGTCGCGGCGGTCGGGCTGGGCGCGTTGTCCGGCACCGCGATCGGCGTGCTCGGGGCCGCGCGGCGCGGTTGGCTCGATGCGCTGCTGATGCGCATCGCCGATTTCAGCTTCGCGTTCCCGGCGCTGCTGACCGCGCTGATGCTGGCCGCGCTGGCCGGGCCGGGGGTCGGCACCGCGGTGGCGGCCATCGCGGTCTTCAACATGGCGGTGTTCGCGCGCATCAGCCGCTCGGCGGCCGGCGCGGTGTGGTCGCGCGATTTCGTGCTGGCCGCGCGCGCCTGCGGGCGCAGCCGCTGGCAGATCACGCTCGACCACGTGCTGCCGAACATCGCCGCGCCGCTGATCGTGCAGGTGACGATCCAGTTCGCGGTCGCGATCCTGGCCGAGGCGGCGCTGAGCTACCTGGGCCTGGGCGTGCGGCCGCCGCAACCGAGCTGGGGACGGATGCTGAACGAGGCGCAGGAGATGATGTTCCAGGCGCCGCAGCTCGCGCTGTACCCGGGCATCGCGATCGCGCTCGCGGTGCTGGGGCTGAACCTGATGGGCGACGGGCTGCGCGATTTGCTGGATCCGCGGCTCGCGGGGGCGCGGCGATGAGCGGCGCGTTGCTGGAGGTGCGCGACCTGCGCGTGAGTTTGCCGTCGGCGCGCGGGCCGGTCGAGGCGGTGCGCGGGATCGACCTGGATCTCGCGCGAGGCCGCACGCTCGGCCTTATCGGCGAGAGCGGCTGCGGCAAGTCGATGACGGCGCTGGCGCTGATGGGGCTGCTGCCGGATGCGGCGCGCGTGGCCGGCAGCGTCCGCTTCGACGGGCAGGAGCTGATCGGCCTGGACGACGCGGTGATGTGCCGGCTGCGCGGCCGGCGCATCGCGATGGTGTTCCAGGAGCCGATGACGGCGCTCGATCCGCTGCAGCCGTTGTGGCGCACCGTGTCGGAGCCGCTGCGCGTGCACCGTGGTCTGGATGCGCGCAGCGCGCGCGCCGAGGCGCTGCGGCTGCTTGACCGCGTGCAGTTGCCACAGGCGGCGCAGCGGCTCGATGCGCGGCCGCACCAGCTGTCGGGCGGGCAGCGCCAGCGGGTGATGATCGCGACGGCGCTGGCCTGCGGGCCCGAGCTGCTGATCGCCGACGAGCCGACGACTGCCCTCGACGCGACGCTGCAGCGCGAAATCCTCACGCTGATCGGCACGCTGGTCGCCGACAGCGGCATGGCGCTGCTGCTGATCTCGCACGACCTCGACCTGATGGCGCGCAGCGTCGAGCGCGTGATGGTGATGTACGGCGGGACGGTCGTGGAGAACGGCCCCGGCGCGCAGGTGCTGGCCGCGCCGGCGCATCCGTACACGCGCGGGCTGGTCGGCGCGCGGCCTCGGCTGGGGGCGCCGCGCGGCATGCGGCTCGCGACGATCCCGGGCCGCGTGCCGGCGCTCGGCGAATGGCCGGCGGGCTGCCCGTTCGCGGACCGCTGCGGATGGGTGATCGAGGCCTGCCGGACGGGCATGCCGGCGCCCGTCGAAGTGGCACCCGATCACACCGCGCGCTGCATCCGCCTCGACGCCGTCAGCGATACCCCATCGACTGCGGCAGCCACAGCACGATCTGCGGGAACAGCGTCATCGCCAGCAGCAGCAACAGCAGCATCACGATGAACAGCCAGCCCTCGCGCAGCATGTCCTTGATCGGAATCCCGGTCAGCGCGTTCGTCACGAACAGCAGCATCCCGAACGGCGGGTGGATCAGCCCGATCATCATGTTCAGCACGATCACGACGCCGAAGTGCACCAGGTCGATCCCCAGCGCCTTCACCATCGGCAGCAGGATCGGCACGAACACCAGCAGCAGCACCGAGATGTCCATGAAGCAGCCGAGCACCAGGAACAGCAGGTTCACCAGCAGCAGGAACGAGGTGCGCCCCAGATCGAAGCCCGCCATCCAGGCCGCCAGCGACTGCGGCACGCCCTCGGCGGTGAACGCGTAGTTCATCATGAAGGCGCCGGCCAGGATCATCGTGATCACCGCGCTCGAGCGCGTCGACTCCATCACCACGCCCCACAGCACCCGCCAGCTGAGCGCCCGGTAGACGACACCGGCCAGCAGCAGCGCATGCAGCGCCGCCACCGCGGCCGCCTCGGTCGGCGTGAAGATGCCGGTGTAGATGCCGGTCAGCAGCAGCACCGGCAGCGACAACGGCAACGCGCCGCGCCACACGATCAGCGGCCACTCGCGCAGCGGCACCTTGTCTTCGCGCGGCATGTTGCGCCGCGTCGCGATGAAATGCACCACGCCCATCATCAGCAGCGCCATCAGCACGCCGGGCACCACGCCGCCGAGGAACAGCGCACCGACCGAGCTGCCCGACACCAGCGCATAGATCACCATCGGGATCGACGGCGGGATGATCGGCCCGAGCGTCGCGCTCGCCACCACCACCGCGCCAGCGAAACCGGGCGTGTACTCCGGCTTCTTCAGCATCTGGCGGATCGTCACCAGCCCCGGCCCGGCCGCATCTGCGATCGCGCTGCCGCTCATGCCCGAGAACACCACGCTGACCAGGATGTCGACCTGCGCCAGCCCGCCGCGCAGCCGCCCGACCAGGATGCGGCAGAAGTCGAAGATGCGCTCGCTGATGGTGCCGGCGTTCATCAGGTTGGCGGCGAAGATGAACAGCGGCACCGCCAGCAGCACGTAGCTGTTGTACAGCCCGTTCAGCACCTGCTCGGCGGCCAGCCCGACATCCTGCCGCTTGACGATCAGGTAGGCGATGCCGCTGCCGATCATCGAGAAGCCGATCGGCGCGCGCAGCACGAAGCCCGCGACCAGCACGCCGATCAGCGCCCACAGCGCGGCGGTCATGCCTTCACCTCGCCGCTCAGCTCCTGGTCGAGCCCGCGTGCGATGCGCCACAACGTGTGCGCACTGCGCACCACCACCCCGGCCAGCATCAGCGCGAACGGCAAAAACACCGCCATGAACGACAGCCCGAGCACCGGCGTGCCCTCGCGCGCCATGAAGTGGATGTAGTCCCAGCTGGCTGGCAGCGCCCACAGCGCGAGGCCGCCGAACAGCAGCGCCGCGAGCCCGCGGAACACCCGCCGAATGCCTGCTGGCATCGCGTTGTAGACCAGGTCGAAGGCCACGTGCTCGCGCTGCGGCACGACGAACGCGGTCGACCACAGGATCACCCAGACGTACAGCACCACCGCCAGCTCGTCGGTCCACGGCAGCGGCTGGTTGAAGCCGAAGCGCGCGACGATCTGCACCAGGAACACGAGGAACAGCAACACGAAGAGCCCGCCGCCGACCGCCTCGGCGCCGCGTTTCAGCCACCGTTGCATCACGAGACCCCGTTGATGCGCTCGAGCATCCCCTTCGGCCATGACTTCGCCTGCTCCGACGCGGCATACGCCTGCTGCACCGCGCGGCGGAAGGCGGCCACGTCGGGCGTCGTCACCTGCAGGCCCTGCTGCTTGAAGAAGTCGACCAGCTGCACCTCTTCCTTGATGCGGTTCTCGTTGTTCCAGCGCGCCGCCGCCTGGGCTGCCGCCTTCAGCTTCTGCCGCTGCGCCGGGGGGGCCGCGTTCCAGGTCTTGTTGGCGACCGCGATGAACAGCCCGTCGACCAGGTGGCTGGTCAGCACCAGCTGCTTCGTCACCTCGTAGAACTTGGCCGCGCGCACGGTGGGCAGCGGGTTGTCCTGGCCGTCGATCGTGCCGGTCTTCAGGCCCAGGTAGACCTCGCCGAAGGCCAGCGGCGTCGGCGTCGCGCCCAGCGCCTGGCCGAGGAACAGCCAGTCCTTCGAGCCCGGCATGCGCAGCTTCACGCCCTTCAGGTCGGCCGGCACCACCACCTTGCGGGTGTCGCGCAGGTTCAGCTGGCGCGTGCCGAGGTAGGCGGTGGCAAGCACCGTCACGTCGAGCTGGTCGGAGACGCGCTTGAACATCTCGTCGCCGATCGGCCCGTTGAACACCTTCTGCTGGTGCTGCGGGTCGCGCAGCATGTAGCCGGCGGTGAAGATCGAGAACTCCGGCAGCAGCTTCGCGATGTCGAAGGCCGAGATCGACGCCAGCTCCAGGTTGCCGCGCGCCATCGCCGCCGGCTCGGTGCCCTGCTTGAACAGCGCCGCGTTCAGGTTGACCTGCAGCTCGAACTCGCCGGGGGCCGACTGATCGAGCGTGTCCTTGAAGACCGTCCACATCTTCGCGTGCCAGTCGTCCGGCACCGCCGGGGTCGAGACGCGCAGCAGCGTCTTGCCGGCGGCCCGCGCCGCGGGCGCGGCGAATCCGGACAACACCAGGCCGGCCGCCAGGCGGCGGCGCCGTGAATCAACAGTCATGCAGTCTCCAGCTTCCTTGTTCGGATGTTCAATCGACGTCGAGGTCCAGCGCGATCGGCTTCAGCGCATGCTGCAGCGTGTGCATCTGGTCCGGCGTCAGCGCCACCAGCGGCGCCCGCACCCGCAACCAGCCGGGCTCGCCGCTCAGGGCCGCCATGATGCCCTTCAAAGCGGGGGTCAGCGCGTAGGAACCCAGCATCGCGAGCAGCAGGCGCACCCGCGACACGTCGTGCGGGGTGTTCGGCGCATCGGGCCGGCCGGCCAGCCGCTGCACCACGTGCGGCATGAAGTTGGCCAGCCCGCTGACGGCCCCGGTGCTGCCGCGCCGCGCCAGCTCGGGCAGGTCGGGCTCGTGGCCGGCGGTCACCATCAGCGTCTCGTTGAAGGCATCGGCCAGCGCCAGCGTGTGCGCGGTGTCGCCGCTGCTGTCCTTGATGCCGACGATGGTCTGCGGGTACAGGCGCTTCAGCGTCTCGACGACCTTGCGCGACAGCCCGATGCCGCTGACCTGCGGGATGTGATAGAGGTAAAGCCGCAGCCGGTCGTCGGCCGCGCCGTCGATCACCTGGCGGTAGCAGTCGATGACGCCCTGGTCGCTCACCCCTTTCAGGAAGAACGGCGGCATCATCAGGCAGCCGTGCGCGCCGATCGCCAGCGCGTGGCGGGTCAGCGCCAGCGTGTCGGGCAATGCGGCGCAGCTGGTGGACACCAGGATCTGCGGCCCCGGCACGCCTTCGCCGACCAGCGCGTCGACCGCGTCGCGGCGCTCGGCGACCGAGAACGACGGCCCCTCGCCGGTGGTGCCGAACGGCACGACACCGCCGCAGCCCTTGGCGTGCACCAGCGAATGGGCGTGCAGCCCGAAGCGGTGCAGGTCGATGCCGAGGTCGGGCTTCAGCGGCGTCAGCAGCGCCGGCCAGATGCCGTGGAACGGGGTGGATGCGGCAGGAATCGTCATGGTCTTCTCCCGAGGATGGGAGCGGATGACGGCGCGGCCCCCCTCGCGCCTGAACCGGAAGCGGGTCGTCAGTCGGTGGCCACCACCCCTTTGCGCAGCAGCAGGTTGCCGTATTTGCGCTGCTCGCCGGTGCGCAGGATCACGAAGGCGCGCCGGGCCTGCTCGTAGAACGCGAAGCGCTCCAGCGTGGCCGGCTCGCTTTCACCGGCGGCACGCAGCAGCTTGCGGAATTCGGCCACCGGCGGCGGTACGGTGCGGGCGTCATCCACCACCTGCATCGTCCAGGCGCATTGCGGCACGAAGGTGTCGAGCGGAAACAGCGGCAGCAGCGCCGCCAGCACGGCCGGGGCATCGGCGCCGGCGATCTGCACCAGCCGCGCACCGGCCTGCTGTGCCACCTGGGCGGCGGGGAAATTCGCGTCCACAATCGCCAGATCGTCGCCGTGGCCCATGCTGGCCAGTGCGTGCAGCGCATCGGGCGTGAGCAGCGGCGATATCGTCTTGAGCATCGGGACTTCCTTCGCTTTCTTTGTGGGACAGCGGTGCCTGACACGCGAAGTGTCATGGTAAGCGCCGGCCCCGCAGTCTTCAGCGGGACAAACCCTTCTGCTCTGTCGACCCTGCCCCGTCAACCCTGCCGCGAGAGCCTTCATGAGCCTTCCCAAGCACATCCAATTCCCGCCCCTGCCCTTGCACGTGGCCGAATCGCTGCCGCACGATGCCCGGCGCGCCACGCTGCTGGGCCGCCTGTGGGTGCCCGGCGTCGGGCCGACGCTGGTCACGCTGACCGGCGACGACCTGCACGACCTGTCCACCGTGGCCGCCACCAGCAGCCAGCTGCTGGAGCTCGACGACCCGGTGTTCGCGGTGCAGTCGGCGCTGCGCGACGGCCAGGCCCCGCGCGTCGCGTCCTACGAGGCGGCGCTGGCCAACAGCGACGAATCGCTGCGCGACGGCACCCAGGCCTGGCTGATGGCACCCTGCGACCTGCAGCCGGTGAAGGCGAGCGGCGTCACCTTCATCGCGAGCCTGCTGGAGCGGGTGATCGAAGAGCAGGCGCGCGGCGATGCGTCGCGCGCCGATTCGATCCGCCGCTCGCTGACCGGCATCCTCGGCGACAACCTGGCCGGCATCGTGCCCGGCTCGCCGCAGGCGGCCCAGGTCAAGGAGGTGCTGATCGCGCAGGGCGCGTGGTCGCAGTACCTCGAGGTCGGCATCGGGCCGGACGCCGAGATATTCACGAAGGCGCCGCCGATGGCCGCGGTCGGCACCGGCGCCGATGTCGGCCTGCACCCCGGCTCGTCGTGGAACAACCCGGAGCCCGAGGTGGTGCTCGCGATCGACAGCCACGGCCGGGTGCGCGGCGCGACGCTCGGCAACGACGTGAACCTGCGCGATTTCGAAGGCCGCAGCGCGCTGCTGCTCGGCAAGGCCAAGGACAACAACGCGTCGTGCGCGATGGCGCCGTTCATCCGGCTGTTCGACGCGCACTTCGGAATCGACGACCTGCGGCGCTGCGAGATCGCGCTGCGCGTGGTGGGGCCGGACGGCTTCCGTGTCGAGGCCCGCGACACGCTCGCGAAGATCAGCCGCGACCCGCTGGACCTGGCCGCGCAGGCGATCGGCCCGCACCACCAGTACCCGGACGGGCTGATGCTGTTCCTCGGCACCATGCTCGCGCCGACGCAGGACCGCATGGGCCCGGGCCAGGGCTTCACGCACGTGGTGGGCGACGTGGTCACGGTGTCGTCGCCGGCGTTCGGTGCGCTGGTGAACCGGGTGCGCCGCTGCGACGAGATCGCGCCGTGGCGCTTCGGGCTGACCGCGCTGATGCGCAGCCTGGCGGCGCGCCAGCTGCTGACTTGAGCTCGCCGGCCGGCGAGCTGCCGCTGCTCGCGTTGGTGCAGGTGACACGGCGCTACACGCTGCCGCGCGAGCGGCTGCTGCAGCCGGCGCCGGTGGTCGACGCGTTGCGCGGCGTGAGCCTGGCGCTGCGGGCCGGGCACAACCTCGGCATCGTCGGCGAATCGGGTTCGGGCAAGTCGACACTCGCGCGCATCGCGATGGCGCTGGAGCCACCGAGCAGCGGGCAGGTGCTGTTCGACGGGCGCGACCTGAATGCGCTGGCGCCGGCCGAGCTGCGCGCGGCGCGGCGCGATTTCCAGATGGTGTTCCAGGACCCGTACAGCTCGCTGGATCCGCGCCAGCGCGTCGGCCGCATCGTCGCCGAGCCGCTGCCTGCCGGTGCGGCGGATGCGGTGGGGCGGGTGGCCGAGGCGCTGGAGGCGGTCGGGCTGCGCGCAGCCGACGCCGCGCGGCATCCGCACGAGTTCTCCGGCGGCCAGCGGCAGCGCATCGCGATCGCACGGGCGCTGGTGACGCGGCCGAAGCTGATCGTTGCCGACGAGCCGGTGAGCGCGCTCGATGTGTCGGTACAGGCGCAGGTGCTGAACCTGATGGCCGACCTGCAGCAGCGCTTCGGCATGACCTACCTGCTGATCAGCCACGACCTCGCGGTGGTCGACCACCTGTGCGAGGAGGTGCTGGTGATGCGCGGTGGCGAGGTGGTCGAACGCGGCGCGTCGGACGAGGTGTTTCGGGCGCCGCAGCATGCGTACACGCGCGCGTTGGTGTCGGCTGCGAGTACGCTGGGAGCATGAACGCCCATTCCAAGTCTGCGCCGTCTTCCTTGTCTGCAGAAGACGAGCAGGAATTGGCGGAGGCGCTGGCCGAGATCGAGCGAGGTGAGTTCGTCACGCCGGAGCAATTGAACGAACTGCTCCGCGAGTTCGATGATGTCGGGCCCCCACCCCACCGTTCGGGCTAAGCTTGTCGAAGCCCTGCCCGCCTGCAGCCGTTCGGGCTGAGCCTGTCGAAGCCTGCGGACAGCGCTTCGGCAAGCTTAGCGCGGCCCTTCGACAGGCTCAGGGCGAGCGGAATCGGGCTGCCGCTACCATCGCCCGATGAAGATCGCCGCCCTCAAGACCACCGCCACGCTGCTGCTGTGCGCCGCGACGCTCGCCACCGCGCAATCCCGCAAGGACAGCGCCGTCATCGGCATCACGCTCGAGCCGCCGGGCCTCGACCCCACCACCTCGGCGGCCGCGTCGATCGGCGAGATCGTCCACTACAACGTGCTCGAGGGCCTGACCAAGATCAACGTCGACGGCAGCGTGACGCCGCTGCTGGCCGACAGCTGGAGCATCGACCCCGACGGCCGCCTCTACACCTTCAAGCTGAAGAAGGGCGTGCGCTTCCACGACGGCGAGGCCTTCGACGCCGCCGACGTCAAGTTCAGCTTCGAGCGCGCCCGCGCCGAAGGCAGCACCAACAAGGCGAAGAAGACGGTGTTCGACAACATCACCCGCATCGAGACCCCCGATGCGCAGACGGTGGTGCTGGTGCTCGCGAAAGCCGACGGCAACCTGCTGTTCCGCCTCGGCGAGAACACTGCCGTGATCCTCGACCCGAAGAGCGCCGCCACCACCGCGACCCGGCCGGTCGGCACCGGGCCGTTCCGCTTCGAGAGCTGGTCGCGCGGCAGCGCGGTGATGTTGTCGCGCTGGGACGGCTACCGCAACGCCGCAGCCATCAAGCTGAAGAAGCTGAGCTTTCGCATCATCAACGACCCGGCCGCGCAATCGGCCGCGCTGCTGGCCGGCGACGTCGACGCGATTCCGCGCTTCCAGGCCGCGCAAAGCCTCGCGCAGTTCCAGAACGACCCGCGCTTCACGGTCGCGATCGGCGGCACCGAAGGCAAGACGATCGTCGCGATCAACAACAAGCGCAAGCCCTTCGACGACGTGCGCGTGCGCCGCGCGATCGCGATGGCGATCGACCGCAAGGCCGTGATCGCCGGCGCGATGGAAGGCCAGGGCGCGCCGATCGGCAGCCACATGGTGCCGAGCGACGCCGGCTACATCGACCTGACCGGCGTGAACCCGTACAACCCCGACAAGGCCCGCGCGCTGCTGAAGGAGGCCGGCGTCGCGACGCCGCTGAACGTGACGCTGTCGCTGCCGCCGCCGCAGTACGCGCGCAAGGGCGGCGAGATCGTCGCGGCGCAGCTCGCGAAGGTGGGCATCGTCGCGAAGATCGACAACGTCGAATGGGCGCAGTGGCTGTCCGGCCCGTTCAAGGGCAGCTTCGACCTGACGATCATCAGCCACGTCGAGCCGCTCGATTTCGCGGTGTATGCCGACCCGTCGTACTACTTCGGCTACGACAGCAAGGCCTACACCGAGATCGTCGCGAAGTACAACGCCAGCACCAACCCGAAGGAGCGGCTGAAGCTGCTCGCCGATGCGCAGCGCCGGCTGGCCGACGACGCGGTCAACGCCTGGCTGTTCCAGCTGCCGCAGTTCCTGGTCGCCAACAAGCGGCTGAAGGGCCTGTGGAGCAGCTCGCCGGTGTTCGCGAACGACATGGGCGCGGTGAGCTGGCAATGAACGCGCTCGCGCAGCTGAGTGCCGTGGAGTTGCTGACGGCCTACGCAGCGCGCACGCTGTCGCCGGTGGAGGTGACGCGCGCGGTGCTTGCCAACATCGCGGCCTGGGAGCCGCGGCTGTGCGCGACCTACGCGCTCGATGCGGCCGCGGCGCTCGCGCAGGCCGAGGCCTCGCAGGCGCGCTGGCTCGCGAACGCACCGATCGGCGCGCTCGACGGCGTGCCGGCGATGATCAAGGAGAACATCGCGACGCGCGGCACGCCGGTGCCGCTGGGCACCGCCGCCACCGAGCTGGTGCCGGCCGCGGCCGATG
>NZ_JBFULV010000140.1:0-13136 GCF_054049715.1 Rhizobacter sp. P5_C2
GCGGAGTTGGCGAGCTTCCACGGCGAGCACCAAGTTTTCGCCATCGTGACGCCAAGCGATTCGGCAAGTGACGCGGTGTACGTTCATACGCCCAACCCCAACGGCACGCCGTTTCCAGTCGAGCCGTTCGGCGAGCGAGTTTGGAGCCTTCCCCCACTGCTGGCGGGGCGGCTCGACATGCGCAGGTATCAGGTGTTTGGTGCCGGCGCAGGCGCCTCACGGACATACACCATCATGCGTAAAGTTGGAATTCACGGCGAGAAATGAACGCCGAATTTTGGGCGTCGGACTCGGCGCGGTCTGTGACCGCTTTGGATCGTTTCGAGGCCACCAGCAGCTGAACCCGCGCGTCTTCAGCCGGCCACTTCCCAGCATTGGCGAGCGACCGGTTTGGGGTGGCTCCGTTTGCCGGCGCACCGATGGAGGCAAATTGGACTTCGCACGTCCGACCTCCTGCATGTCGTCCGCTTGGCCTCGCGGCCTTGCTTTCCGGAAGAACACGGCTGTGCGTGCGCCTATGTTTCCATGCGCAGGGCGCGGAGGTTCCAGTTGACGAGCCGCGCCAGCGACGTTTGTCAACGCGCCGAATAGCCCGGTGCGTACTCCATCTCGAGAGCGACGTAACGCTCGCTCGCGGCGCCATAGCGCCGATCGATATCGGCCAGCGCATGATCGAGCGCCCCGAATGCCGGGCCTTGCCAGAGAGGCAGTTCGTCCGTCGGACGCTTGGGAGACGGGAGCGCCGGCAGCAGCCAGAGCCCGTGCGACGAGCGCACGCCCGCACTCGAGTCGGTGCGGATCGAGGCCGGACTGCGCATCGTGCGGCCGTAGGCGTCGAGGGTCAGTGCAAGAGCGAGGTCATTGACGCCGTCGGAAACCGGAATGACGAAATGATCGCGGCCTTTCAGGTACCTGTTCCCGACATAGGTCAGCACCGCCTCCGCTCCGATGCGAAATTGGTGGCTGTCGTGTTCGTCACTCCAACCCGTCGCACCCAGACGCGCCGCGGTGTGAGCGGCTGCCTCCGTGCCGCCGATGGCTTCGACCAGTGCGAGCGAGGCCGGGATGGCCGCCGAGACGCCAGCGCTCGAGATGACGTTGCCGTCCGCGACGTAGCGCGCGTCGTCGAGCCAGCGCGTGCCGGGATGTTCGCTGCGACGTCGCCTCTCTGTCGCCCAGTGCCCCGTGGCACGTCGGCCCTCGAATAGACCCGCTTTCGCGACTACCAGCGCACCGTCGCAAATGCTCATGACCGTTGCGCCTTTGGCCGATTGCACGCGCAGCCAGGCCAGGACGACGGCGTCGCCGATCTTGTCTTCGGTAAACGCGGGGACGATCACGTAGTCGGCGCCGAGCGGCGTCTCTTCATCGAAGGACGCGAGCGTCCCATGCGTCTGGATACGAAGCGATGGCCGAAGCTCCAGCACGCCCGGGCCCGTGGACAACGCCACGACGTCCGCGACACCTGAGTCGGCGATCACGCCATAGGGCACGACGAAGTCGACAAGCTCGGTGCCGGAGTTCTCACCGATCACGGCAACGATGGGACGCGTGCGCCCCAGGCGCGGCGTCCAGGGATCGATGCGCGAGATGGACGCAGCCGTCGGCGGGGCGGTTGCGGCCGGACCATCCGCGGCTTCAACCTCGTGAAGTGGCGACGCAAGGAGCGCGGCCAGGAGGCAGGGCAGAGAGAACAGGCGGACGGCGAGGGGAGGCATGGTGTGTCGTCTAGGGTGGGTGTCGGATGAACATCAGTGTGGGCAGGCCGGCCCCCGCGTGTTGGACAATCACCCCTTGATTTCTGCCAGGTTGACATTCCAATGCCCCAAGACCCGAAGGCGGCCTCGCACGAACCAAAGGAAGACGCCCTTGCGCACAAGGTGCTGATCGTCGCGTTCGCGCCTGCACAGTTGCTCGACGTGGTGGGGCCGCTGGAGGTGTTCGCCGGCGCCAACGGCGTCGCGGCTCGTGCCGGACGAGCGCCGCCCTACGCGATCGAAGTCGCCGCGCCGCAGGCGGGCCCACTGGCCACCACATCCGGCGTGCCTCTCCTCGCGACCGCGCTTTCCGCCCGGCGCTCGCGCTCGCCCGACACCTTGCTTTTATCCGGCGGCCCCGGCGCGCGCGCGGCCGTCGCGGATCCGGCCCTGGTACACCGCCTCGCCGTGCTCGCCGAGCGCACCCCGCGGGTCGGTTCGATCTGCACCGGGGCCTACACCCTGGCCGCCACGGGCCTGCTGGACGGCCGCCGCGCGACGACTCATTGGGCGCACTTCGAGGATTTCGCGGCGCTCTTTCCTCGCGTGGAGATCGACCGCGAGGCCCTGTTCGTGGCCGACGGGAAGTACCACACCTCGGCGGGGATCTCAGCCGGCATCGACTCCGCGCTGGCGCTGGTCGAGAGCGACCTCGGGCGCGCGATCGCGCTCGAAGTGGCGCAGGCCCTGGTCGTCTACCTGAAACGACCGGGAGGTCAGTCGCAGTTCAGCGTCCGGTTGGCCGACGGAGCCGCTGCCGATGGATCCGAGCAGATCGCTTCCCTGGTGCGCTGGATGGCGGCGCATCCGCGAGGCGACCTGTCGGTCGAGGCGTTGGCCGAGCGCATGGCCATGAGCGGTCGCACCTTCGCTCGGCACTTCGCCGCGGTCATGCGGACTTCCCCGGCGAAGTACGTGCAGGCGCTGCGCATCGACATCGCGCGTCGGATGCTCACGGGCAGTGACCACTCGATCGAGCGAGTCGCACAACATAGTGGCTTCGTCTCCGCGGAGGCGATGCGAACGGCTTTCCAGCATCAACTCGATGTTTCGCCATCCGAGTTCCGCAGGAGGTTTCGAAGCGTTACGGGCTGAAGTGGCTGCAGAGAGCACTACTTCGCAGCTCGTGAGAGCAGACGCTCAACAGAGCTTGGTCGAGGAGTGCCACGAGCCTCAGCTGCGTCAAGTGCCTTTGCGGTTCGCCGGGCTGTCGTAGGCACCTTGCAACGACTGCTTCGTCGCAACGAGCGGGCGCTCGACGATCCCGATCGACCGGCA
Organism: Rhizobacter sp. P5_C2; assembly: GCF_054049715.1. NCBI lineage: Bacteria > Pseudomonadati > Pseudomonadota > Betaproteobacteria > Burkholderiales > Sphaerotilaceae > Rhizobacter > Rhizobacter sp. P5_C2. The sequence continues at coordinate 3,036 of NZ_JBFULV010000140.1, forward strand.
GCAAGCGCTTCTTTGCCAACGAAGGACTTGTTGGGAAGATTGGTGGGAAGAATCCGATCAATCAAGCTCCAGCCAGCAAACGGCCTCCCAGTAGGAGTAGGGCGCCGAAATGCCGAGTTGTGCTGTGGAGCGGGTTCGATTTCCATCCCTCGCAGCTTCACAGATCAAGACGGTGCAAATTCTTGCCGGCCGCGTCACCGTGGACCGGAGGCGTCAGAACGTCTTTACGCCGTCTTGATGCGCTGCACCCCAATCTATATACCGATTTGATGCGCTGATCCCTACGCTCCTGGACATCCGAATCACCTTCGTGAGGAGTCCATGGACCTTCTGTTTCTGGGAGCCGTCGCCCTGATGTTCATTGCCATCGTCGGCATGGCCATCGGCTGCGACAAGTTGGGAGCACGCACATGAGCTGGCTGTATGGGCTCGCCGGCCTGGCATCGCTGGGCCTGCTCGTGTACCTCGTCTTTGCATTGCTGAAGGCGGAGGACTTCTGATGAACTCGCAAGCCTGGATTCTTCTGGTGGCCTTCCTGGCCATCCTCGCGCTGCTCTCCTGGCCGCTCGGCACGTGGTTGGTGGCGGTGGCTGATGGCCGCTTCCCGCGCTGGTTCGCGCCGTTCGTGAAGGCCGAACACGGCCTGTATCGAATCGCCGGTGTCGATGCTGCCAGCGGCATGGGCTGGCGCCACTACGCCATCGCGCTGGTGGTGTTCAACCTGCTCGGCGTGCTGGCCGTCTATGCACTGCAGCGCCTGCAAGGCGTGCTGCCCTTCAACCCGCAGGCGATGGCCGCGGTCAGCGCCGACTCGTCGTTCAACACCGCGATCAGCTTCGTCAGCAACACCAACTGGCAAGGCTACGCCGGCGAGTCGACGATGAGCTACCTGACGCAGATGCTCGCGCTGACGGTGCAGAACTTCTTCTCGGCCGCCACTGGCATCGTCGTCGTGATCGCGCTGGTGCGCGGCTTCGCGGCCCGCTCGTCGGCGTCGATCGGCAACTTCTGGGTCGACATCACGCGCGTCACCGCCTATGTGCTGTTGCCGCTGTCGCTGCTGTTCGCGCTCTTCCTGGTCGGCCAGGGCGTGATCCAGAACGTCGACGCCTACAAGGACGTGAACACGCTGGAAACCACGAGCTACCAGCTGCCGAAGAACGGTCCCGATGGCCAGCCGCTGAAGGATGCCAAGGGCAACCCGGTGATGGAAGACCTGAAGACCGACAAGCAGACGCTGGCCATGGGCCCGGTCGCGTCGCAAGAGGCGATCAAGATGCTCGGCACCAACGGTGGCGGCTTCTTCAACGCCAACTCGGCGCACCCGTACGAGAACCCGACGCCGCTGAGCAACCTGCTGCAGATGCTGGCCATCTTCCTGATCCCGGCCGCGCTGGTGTTCATGTTCGGCCGCATGGTCGGCGACATGCGCCAGGGCTGGGCGGTGCTGGCCGCGATGACGGCGATCTTCGTCGTCTCGGTGGTCGTCGTCACCGCGCAGGAACAGCAGGCCAATCCGCTGCTCGCGCAGCTCGGCGTCGACCAGGTCGCCAGCGCCACGCAGCCAGGCGGCAACATGGAGGGCAAGGAGGCCCGCTTCGGCATCGCCGCCACCGGCCTGTTCGCCGCGATCACCACCGCCGCCTCGTGCGGCGCGGTGAACGCGATGCATGACTCGTTCACGCCGCTGGGCGGCATGGTGCCGCTGGTGCTGATGCAACTCGGCGAGGTCGTCTTCGGCGGCGTCGGCACCGGGCTGTACAGCATGCTGATCTTCGCGATCCTCGCGGTGTTCATCGCCGGGCTGATGATTGGCCGCACGCCGGAGTACCTGGGCAAGAAGATCGAGACCTACGAGATGAAGATGACTTCGATCGCGATCCTGGTCACGCCGATCCTGGTGCTGGCCGGTGCCGCCATCGCGGTGCTGGCCGACGCCGGCAAGGCGGGCATCGCGAACCCGGGCGCGCACGGCTTCTCGGAGATCCTCTACGCGCTCACGTCGGCCGCCAACAACAACGGCAGCGCCTTCGCGGGCCTGTCGGCGAACACACCGTTCTACAACACGCTGCTGGCTGTCGCGATGTGGTTCGGTCGCTTCGGCGTGATCGTGCCGGTGCTGGCGATCGCCGGTTCGCTGGCCGCGAAGAAGCGCCTGGCCGTCACGGCCGGCACGCTGCCGACGCACGGCCCGCTGTTCGTCACCCTGCTGATCGGCAGCGTGCTGCTGGTCGGCCTGCTCAACTACGTGCCGGCGCTGGCCCTCGGGCCGGTGGTCGAGCACCTGATGTTGTGGGCGCCGAAGTAAGGCGCCAACAGGAAACCATCATGACAACCGTCAAGAATTTTTCGATGTTCGACCCGGCGCTCGTGAAGCCGGCCATCGCCTCTGCATTCGGCAAGCTCGACCCGCGCGTGCAGTGGCGCAACCCGGTGATGTTCGTCGTCTACGTCGGCAGCATCATCACGACGCTGCTGTGGGTGCAGGCGCTCGGTGGCAAGGGTGAGGCGCCGCAAGGCTTCATCCTGGCCGTGACCCTGTGGCTCTGGTTCACCGTGCTGTTCGCCAACTTCGCCGAGGCGCTGGCCGAAGGCCGCAGCAAGGCCCAGGCCTCGTCGCTGCGCGGCATGAAGCGCAAGACGATCGCGAAGAAGCTGGAGCAGCCGCGCCATGGCTCCTCGTGGCACCCGATGGAGGCAGACGAGCTGCGCAAGGGCGCGGTCGTGCTGGTCGAGGCGGGCGACACGATCCCGCTCGACGGCGAGGTGATCGAAGGCGTGGCCTCGGTCGACGAGAGCGCGATCACCGGCGAATCGGCACCGGTGATCCGCGAATCGGGCGGCGACTTCGCGTCGGTCACCGGCGGCACCCGCGTGCTGTCCGACTGGCTGGTGGTGCGCATCAGCGTGAACCCTGGCGAATCCTTCCTCGACCGCATGATCGCGATGGTCGAGGGCGCCAAGCGCCAGAAGACGCCGAACGAGATCGCGCTGACGATCCTGCTGGTGGCGCTGACCATCGTGTTCCTGGTCGTCACGGTCACGCTGCTGCCGTTCTCGATCTTCAGCGTCGACGCGATGAAGCTGGGCACGCCGGTCACCATCACGACGCTGATCGCGCTGCTGGTATGCCTGATCCCCACCACCATCGGCGCGCTGCTGTCGGCGATCGGCGTGGCCGGCATGAGCCGCATGATGGGCGCCAACGTGATCGCCACCTCGGGCCGCGCGGTCGAGGCGGCCGGCGACGTCGACGTGCTGCTGCTCGACAAGACCGGCACCATCACGCTCGGCAACCGCCAGGCCTCGGCTTTCGTGCCCGCCAAGGGCGCGACCGAGCAGGTGCTGGCCGACGTGGCGCAGTTCGCATCGATGGCGGATGAAACGCCGGAAGGCCGCAGCATCACCGTGCTGGCCAAGCAGAAGTTCAACCTGCGTGAGCGCGACCTGACGAGCCACAAGGTGGCGTTCGTCGCGTTCACGGCGCAAACACGCATGAGCGGCGTCGACATCGACAACGGCGACGGCACGCAGCGCCAGCTGCGCAAGGGCGCCGGCGAGGCGATCCGCAAGCACGTCGAGTCGCTCGGCGGCAGCTTCCCGGCCGACGTGCAGGCCGCCGCCGACGAGGTGGCCCGCAGGGGCAGCACGCCGCTGGTGGTCGCCGACGGTGCCCGCGTGCTCGGCGTCGTCGAGCTGAAGGACATCGTCAAGGGCGGCATCAAGGAGCGTTTCGCCGAGCTGCGCCGCATGGGCATCAAGACGGTGATGATCACCGGCGACAACCGCCTGACCGCGGCGGCCATCGCGGCCGAGGCCGGCGTCGACGACTTCCTGGCCGAGGCCACGCCCGAGGCCAAGCTGAAGATGATCCGCGACCACCAGGCCGACGGCCGTCTGGTCGCGATGACCGGCGACGGCACCAACGATGCGCCGGCGCTGGCGCAGGCCGACGTGGCGGTGGCGATGAACACCGGCACGCAGGCCGCGAAGGAAGCCGGCAACATGGTCGACCTCGACAGCAACCCGACCAAGCTGCTGGAGATCGTCGAGACCGGCAAGCAGCTGCTGATGACGCGCGGCTCGCTGACAACCTTCTCGATCGCCAACGACGTGGCCAAGTACTTCGCGATCATCCCGGCCGCGTTCGCGAGCACCTACCCGCAGCTCGCCGCGCTGGACGTGATGCGGCTCACCAGCCCTTCGTCGGCCATCCTGTCGGCGGTGATCTTCAACGCGATCGTCATCGTGTTCCTGATCCCGCTGGCGTTGAAGGGCGTCAAGTACCGCGCGATCGGCGCGGCGGCGCTGCTGCGCCGCAACGTCCTCATCTACGGGCTGGGCGGCCTGGTCGTGCCGTTCATCGGCATCAAGCTGATCGACCTGCTGCTGTCCGCCGTGCATCTCGTTTGAAGGATCCGACATCATGACCTCCGCTGTTTCATCCCTCCTTCGCCCGGCCCTCGTCACCTTCGCGGTGCTGACCGCGCTGACCGGTGCCGCCTACCCGCTCGTCGTGACCGGCATCGGCCGGGCCGTCTTCCCGGAAGAGGCCGCCGGCAGCCTGATCACGCGCGACGGCAAGCCGGTCGGCTCCTCGCTGATCGGCCAGAACTTCAGCGACCCGAAGTACATCTGGGGCCGTCCGTCGGCCACCGCGCCGATGCCGAACAACGCGACCGCCTCCAGCGGCTCCAACCAGGGGCCGTTGAACCCGGCGCTGGTCGACGCGGTCAAGGGCCGCATCGAGGCGCTGCGCGCCGCCGACCCCGGCAACACCGCGCCGGTGCCGGTGGACCTCGTCACCGCCTCAGCCAGCGGGCTCGACCCTGAGCTGAGCGTGGCCGGAGCGTTGTTCCAGGCCGCACGGGTCGCGAAGGCACGGAACCTGTCGCCCAAGCAGGTGCAGGACCTGATCGCGCAGCACACCGAGGGACAATGGCTCGGCTTCCTCGGCGAGCCGCGCGTCAACGTGCTGCGCCTGAACCTGGCGCTCGATGCGATACCCTCCTGACCGCAGTCCGTCATGACCGACAACCAGCGCCCCGACCCCGACGCCTTGCTGGCGCAGATCCACGCGGACGAGCAGCGGGAGGGCCGCGGTCGCTTGCGGATCTACTTCGGTTCGTCCGCCGGCGTCGGCAAGACCTGTGCGATGCTGGTAGCGGCTCGCAAGCTGCTGGCAGATGGGGTGGACGTGGTGGCCGGGGTCGTCGAGACCCATGGTCGCGGCGACACCGCCGCGCAGCTCGAAGGCCTGCCGGTGCTGCCTGCGGTGCAGATCGAGTACCGGGGCAGGCGCCTGGCCGAGTTCGACCTCGATGAGGCGCTGGCGCGCAAGCCGGGGCTCATCCTTGTCGACGAGCTGGCGCATTCGAACGTCGCCGGCTCGCGTCACCCGAAGCGCTGGCAGGACGTCGACGAACTGCTGGCCGCTGGAATCGACGTCTACAGCACGCTGAACGTGCAGCACCTGGAGAGCCTGAACGACGTGGTCGGCGGCATCACCGGCATCGTGGTGCACGAGACGCTGCCCGACACCTTCTTCGACCGCGCCGACGAGATCGTGATGGTCGACACGCCGGCCGACGAACTGATCGAGCGGCTGAAGGCCGGCAAGGTCTACCTGCCGGCTCAAGCCGAGCGTGCCGCGAAGAACTTCTTCCGCAAGGGCAACCTGATGGCGCTGCGCGAGCTGGCGCTGCGCCGCACCGCCGATCGCGTGGAAGACGACGTGCAGGCGTACCGCAGCGACCGGTCGATCGGGCAGGTGTGGAAGACCGAAGGCGCCTTGCTTTGCTGCATCGGGCCGCAGCCCGGCGCCGAACACGTGGTGCGCAGCACCGCGCGGCTGGCGCAACAGCTGGCCGTGACCTGGCATGCGGTGTATGTCGAGACGCCAGCGTTGCAGCGGCTGCCGGGCCATCGGCGCGAGGCCATCCTGCAGACCGTGAAGCTGGCGCAGGAGCTGGGCGCGAGCACGGCGGTGTTGCCGGCCCAGGACGTCGCCGCGGCGCTGGTCGAGCACGCCCGGGCGAACAACCTGTCGAAGCTGGTGCTCGGCTCCGGCGCCGAAGGGCGCTGGGCGCCCTGGTGGCCGCGGCGCACGCTGGGCCAGGCGATCTCGCGCATCGCACCGGACATCGATCGCCTCGAAGTGGGGCAATCACGGCGCTCGCGGCCACCAGCGACAACGGAGAGGGAAGCCGGCGCCGAGCCGGCCACCGCCGCGGCCGCACACCTGCGTCGCTACGCGCTCGCGCTCGCTGCCTGTGCCGGCACCACGGCGTTCACCCACCTGCTGGTGCCGTACTTCGCGCTGGCCAACATCGTGATGGTGTTCCTGCTGTCGGTCGTCTGCGTGGCCGTGTGGCTGGGCCGCGGGCCGGCGGTGCTGGCGGCATTCCTCAACGTCGCGGCCTTCGACTACTTCTTCGTGGCGCCGCGCCTGTCGTTCGCCGTCTCCGACGTGCAGTACCTGCTGACCTTCGCCGTGATGCTGATCGTCGGCCTGGTGACCGGGCAGCTGACGGCCGGTCTGCGGTTCCAGGCTCGGGTGGCCACGCACCGCGAGGCACGCTCGCGCTCGCTGTTCGAGGCGGCACGCGACCTGTCCAACACGCTGACGCAGGCGCACGTGGTCGAGGTTGCCCAGGCGGTGATTGCGCGCGAGTTTCGGGCTCAGGTGGCGATCTACGTGCTGGACATGGGCGATCGGCTGCAATCGCCCACCGATGGCTCCGGGTTGGACCTGGGCACCGCGCAATGGGCGCTCGACCACCACCAGGTCGCCGGCCTGGGCACCGATACGCTGGCCGGCAGCGCCTGGCTGTACATGCCTTTGAAGGCGCCGATGCGCTCGCGTGGCGTGCTGGCGATCCAGCCGACCGAGCCGCGCTTCCTGCTGATCCCCGAGCAGCGACAGCAGCTGGAAACCTTTGCGGTGCTGACGGCGATGGCGCTGGAGCGCGTGCACTACATCGAGGTGGCGCAGGGCGCGACGGTGCAGATGGAATCCGAGCGCCTGCGCAACTCGCTGCTGTCCGCGCTGTCGCATGACCTGCGCACGCCGTTGGCGGCGCTGGTCGGGTCGGCGCAGTTGCTGGCGACCAGCCAGCCGCCGCTCTCGTCGCGGCAGCAGGAGCTGGCCGAGGGCCTCAGCGAGAAGGCGCTGCGCATGGCCGACATGGTGACCAACCTGCTCGACATGGCGCGCATCCAGAGCGGCGAGATCCGCCTGCGGATCGAATGGCAATCGGTCGAGGAGATCATCGGCGGTTCGGTCCAGGCGGCACACGGATCGCTGGGGTCGAGGGCCCTGGCCATCCACATCGATCCCGGTGTGTCGCTGGTCGAGTGCGACGCCGTGCTGATCGAGCGCGTGCTCGTCAACCTGCTGGAGAACGTCGGCAAGTACACGCCGCGCGACACGCCGGTCGAGATCCTCGCGCAGGCACATGACGACGAACTGCGCATCAGCGTGCGCGACCATGGGCCGGGCGTTCCGGCGGGGCAGGAAGACATGATCTTCGAGAAGTTCACCCGCGGTCAGGCGGAATCCGCGACGCCCGGCGTGGGCCTCGGCCTGGCGATCTGCCGGGCGATCGTCGAAGCGCACCGTGGCCGCATCCGCGTCGAGCCGACCCGGCCTCACGGTGCGACCTTCATCTTCACGCTGCCCTTGGGAACGCCTCCGACGGTCGACCTGGCCGAGGAGGGCGCTTGAACACGCCCACCGCCCAGGTGCTCGAGGACGAGCCGAAGATCCGCCAGTTCGTGCGAAGCTCGCTCGAAGCCCAGGTCTTTCTGGATCTCACCGCGGTACCCGCCGTAGAGATCGACTTCGACCGAGCCGTCGACGCCGTTGTAGATCCCTCGGTACAACAATGAACGACAACGGAAACCGCCAAGGCCTTGGCCTGCTGACGCTCGGGGCATTGGGTGTCGTCTACGGCGACATCGGCACCAGCCCGCTGTACACGATGAAGGAGGTGTTCCACCCCGCCAACGGCGTGCCGCTGGACGCGCCGGACATCATCGGTGCGGTGTCGGTGATCTTCTGGGCGCTGATGGTGGTGGTCACGCTGAAGTACGTGATCCTGATCCTGCGTGCCGACAACCGCGGCGAGGGCGGCATCATGGCGCTGACCGCGCTTGCGGCCGGCGGGACGCCGACGCGCCGCACCTTGCTGCTGCTGACCGGCGTGCTGGGTGCCGCGCTGTTCTATGGCGACAGCGTGATCACGCCGGCCATCTCGGTGCTGGGCGCGGTCGAAGGGCTGGAGGCGATCACGCCCACCTTGAAGCCCTACGTTCTGCCCATCTCGATCACCATCATCGTTGCGCTGTTCATGGCCCAGCGTTTCGGCACCGAGGCGGTCGGCAAGCTCTTCGGTCCGATCATCAGCGTGTGGTTCTTCGTGCTCGCCCTCGTGGGTGTGCTGCAGATCGTGCAGCAGCCGGGCATCCTGGCGGCGCTGAACCCGTTGGAGGCCGTCGCGTTCCTGCATGCGCGTGGTTGGCACCTGTTCCTCGTGATGGGCTCGATCGTGCTGGCGTTGACCGGTGCCGAGGCGCTGTACGCCGACATGGGGCACTTCGGGGCGCGCCCGATACGCATCGCGTGGACGGGATTCGTGCTGCCGTCACTCGCGCTCAACTACATGGGGCAGGGGGCCTTGCTGATGCGCGATCCGTCGGCGCTGGAGAGTCCGTTCTACCGGCTGTTCCCGCAGGCCTGGCTGATCCCGGCGGTGCTGCTGGCCACCGCGGCCTCGGTGATCGCGTCGCAAGCCGTGATCTCGGGGGCGTACTCGATGACCAAACAGGCGATCCAACTCGGGCTGCTGCCGCGCATGCGCGTGCTGAACACCTCGGAGAAAGAGGCGGGGCAGATCTACGTTCCGACGGTGAACTGGACGGTGATGGTGGCCGTTCTTCTCGCCACCGTGGGCTTCGGCAGCTCGTCGGCACTGGCGTCCGCCTATGGCATCGCCGTCACGGTGACGATGTTCATCACGACGCTTCTGACCTTCTTCGTGGTTCGCTACGTCTGGCGGTATTCGCTGGCGATCGCGGTGGCCGCGACGTCCGCCTTCCTGGTGGTCGACGCGGTGCTGGTGATCTCGTGTTCGCTGAAGATCCTGCAGGGCGGCTGGTTCCCTCTGGTGATGGGGGCGGCGATCTTCGCCGTGATGGCGACATGGAAGCGCGGTCGTGAGTTGCTGATCGAGCACATCCGCCGCGACGACCCGGAGCTGATGCCTTTCATCACCGCGTTGGCGCAGGATGACATGGCGCACCGCACGCCGCGCACCGCGGTCTATGCGGTGGCCAACCCCGACACGGTGCCGCAGGCGTTGATGCACAACCTGAAGCACTACCAGGTGCTGCATGAACAGAACGTGATCCTGACGGTGAAGTTCGAAGAAGTGCCGCGCATCAGCGATGCCGAGCGTATCGAGCTGACGCCGCTGGTCGAAGGCTTCTGGCGGGTGCAGGTGAGCTATGGGTTCATGGACCAGCCGGACATCCCGCGCGCCCTGGCCCACTGTTCACTGCAGGGGCTGTCGATCGAGCCGGGTGCGACCTCGTACTTCCTGAGCCGCGAGATCGTCGTCCCGACAAAGGGAGCGGGCATGGCGCACTGGCGCGAGGCGCTGTTCGCGGCGATGTCGCGCAACGCCGGCAGCGTGGCCGACTTCTTCAAGCTGCCGCACAACTGCGTCGTCGAGCTGGGTACGCGGGTGCAGATCTAGCACCCTGTGCAGCGCAACTTGACGCTCTGATGGGTGCCGTGCCGGCGATCGGGGGGCTTCGCACTGCCGCACGGCGTTTCGCGCCGGCCGCCCCCGTGAGGGACGTGACGGGCCGAGCATGGCAGACACCACAACACCGCTGGCCAGCCTGAAGGAGATCCCGATGAGCGTAGGCGTCATGTCGCCGATGTCCCACTTCGGACCCATGGGTCATTGCGGCTCGATGGGCCACATGGGGTCCTGAGAGCGGCGGCATGAATTCCGGCATCACGCAGGGCGGCGGCATCGGCGGGCCGAACGGCAACATGGCCGACGACAACGGCAACGGCTATGGCATCGCCCA
>NZ_JBFULV010000141.1:0-13021 GCF_054049715.1 Rhizobacter sp. P5_C2
CGGCCTGCGGCCGGTGCTGATCGACGAGGCGCCGCGGGCCGGCGGGCAGATCTACCGGCGGCCGCCGACGCATTTCCGCCGCACGGCCGCCGCGCTGTACGGCAGCGAAGCCGCACGCGCCATCGCATTGCATGCCGCGGCCGACGGCCTCGCCGACCGCATCGACCACCGCCCCGACAGCCTGGTGTGGAACGCGCAAGGCGGCGCGCTCGACGTGCTGCGCAGCGGCCGCATCGAACGCGTGCCGTACCAGGGCCTGATCGTCGCGACCGGCGCCACCGACCGCGTGCTGCCGGTGCCGGGCTGGACGCTGCCCGGCGCCTTCACGCTCGGTGGCGCGCAGGTGGCGCTGAAGTTCCAGGGCTGCGCGATCGGCGAGCGCGTCGTGCTGATGGGCAGCGGGCCGCTGCTGTACCTCGTCGCGTACCAGTATGCGAAGGCCGGCGCGCGCGTCGCGGCGGTGCTCGACAGCGCACGGCTGGCCGACCAGATCGCGGCGCTGCCGCTGATGCTGACGCAGCCGGCGACGCTGATGAAGGGCGCGTGGTACGTCGCATGGTTGCGCGCGCATCGCGTGACTATCGTGCGCGGTGCGCGGCCGCTGCGCATCGTTGGTGGCGAGCGGGTCGAGGGCGTGCAGTTCGAGCAGGGCGGCCAGATCCGCACGATCGACTGCGATGCGGTCGGCATGGGCCACGCGCTGCGGTCCGAGACGCAACTGGCCGACCTGCTCGGCTGCCATTTCGAATTCGACGAGCTGCAGCGTGCGCACCTGCCGCAGCGCGATGCGGCGGGGCGCAGCAGCGTGCCCGGTCTCTACCTGGCCGGCGATGGCGCCGGCATCCTCGGTGCCGATGCGGCGGAGTGGGCCGGCGAGCGTGCGGCGCTGGCGCTGCTCGAAGACCGCGGTGTGGCGTTCGATGCGGATCGCGCGCGCGAACTGGAGCAGCGCCTCGCCGGCATCCGGCCGTTTCGCCGCGGCCTCGAACGGGCGTTCCCGTTCCCCACCGACTGGGCCGCCCGTGCCGACGACGAACTCGTCGTCTGCCGCTGCGAGAACATCACCGCCGGCCAGTTGCGCGCCACCGTGCGCGAGACCGGTGCCGACGACATCAACCGGCTGAAGGCCTTGTCGCGGGTCGGCATGGGGCGCTGCCAGGGCCGCATGTGCGGCGTCGCGGCGACAGAGCTTCTGGCGCAGGCCTGCGGCCGGCCGGTCGGCGAGGTCGGCCGGCTGCGCGGGCAGGCGCCGATCAAGCCGGTTCCGTTCTCCGCGCTGTCGGCGCCGTCCACGTTGCATGAGTCGGAGGCCGCGGCATGACAGCGAAGCGCTTCGTCACCGATGTGGCGATCGTCGGCGGCGGCATCGTCGGCAGCTCGGCCGCGCTCGCGCTGCGCCGCATGGGGCTGAAGGTCGTGCTGCTGGAGCGCGACCTGTGCGGCTCGCACTCCAGCGGCGTCAACTACGGCGGCGTGCGGCGGCAGGGGCGGCCGCTGTCGCAGCTGCCGCTCGCGATGCGCGCGCACGAGATCTGGGGCCGGCTGCCGGAGTTGATCGGCACGGACGGCGAGTACGAGCGCAGCGGCCATTTCAAGATCGCACGCAGCGCGGCCGACATGGCCTCGCTGGAGCGCTACCGCGCGACCACCCAGGGCTTCGACCTCGACCTGGAGCTGATCACCGGCGAGCGCCTGCGCGCGCTGTGCCCGTGGCTGGGCGCGAAGGCGGTGGGAGGATCGCTGTGCCCCGAGGATGGGCAAGCCAATCCTCGGCTGGTGTCGCCCGCGTTCGCACGCGCCGCCGAGCGAGCGGGCGCGGTGATGCTCGAGCGCACGCCGGTCGACGAGGTGATCGGCGACCGCAATGGGTTCACGCTGAGGTCACGGAACAGCGCGGGCAACACGCTGGAAGTGCAAGCGCCGCTGCTGCTGAACTGCGCCGGCGCCTGGGCCGGGCAACTGGCCGCGCAATTCGGCGAGCCGGTGCCGATGCAGGCCGGCCACCCGGCGATGGCCGTCACCGAACCGGTGCCGCATTTCATGGACTGGAGCCTGGGTGTCGAGGGCGGCGGCATCTACTGCCGGCAGGTGGCGCGCGGCAACCTGGTGCTGGGCGGTGGCTCGGGCCTGGCGCTCGACGCCGACCGCGCGCGCTCGGACCGCGACGCGATCACCAAGCTGGCCGGCCAGGCCATCGAGTTGATTCCCGCGCTGCGCGATGCGCAGCTGATCCGCACCTGGAGCGGCACCGAAGGCTACCTGCCCGACCGCGAGCCGGTGCTCGGCTGCAGCCGCACGATGCCGGGGCTGATCCACGGCTTCGGCTTTGCCGGCGCCGGCTTCCAGATCGGGCCGGCCGTCGGCGAGGTGCTGGCCGAGCTGGCCCGCGACGGCCGCAGCAGCACGCCGATCGCGGCGTTCGGCATCGAGCGGTTCGCTGTACCGCAGACATCACCGACAGCACCGACTGCATCCGCTCCCGCCTCGATTCCCGAGTTGTCTCACCGTTGAAAGGAATGCCCATGTCCAGCACCTTCCCGTCCCGCGCCCGCCGTCACCTGCTGGGCGCCGCAGCCGCCGCGGCCGCGCTGCTGTCCGCCGGCGCCGCGCAAGCGCAGGCCAAGACGATCTACATCGGCATGAACGGCGGCACGATGGAGAAGGCGTACACCCAGTACGTGTTCCCGGCCTTCGAGAAGCTGTACGGCGCCAAGGTGGTCGTGGTGCCGGGCACCTCGTCGGACATCCTCGCGAAGGCGCAGGCCAACAAGGACAAGCCGCAGATGCACGTGATGTTCCTCGACGACGGCATCATGGTGCGCGCGATCGGCATGGGCCTGTGCGAGAAGCAGCGGCCGAGCCCGGCGCTGAACGACCTGTACCCGGCCGCACGCTTCAAGGGCGACATGGCCAGCGGCGTCAGCCTCGGCATGACCGGCATCGCCTACAACAAGAAGATGTTCACCGAGAAGGGCTGGGCCGCGCCGACCTCGTGGATGGATTTCGCCGACCCGAAGTTCAAGGGCAAGGTGGTGTTCCAGTCGGCCTCGTCCTCGTCGTTCGGGCTGCACGGCTTCCTGATGTTCAACCGCATCCAGGGCGGCAACGACAAGAACGTCGAGCCCGGCTTCAAGGCCTGGCCGGAGAAGATCGGCCCGAACGTGCTCGAGTACATCCCGAGCTCGGCCAAGCTCTCCGAGATGGTGCAGACCGGCGAGGCGGCGCTGTTCCCGCTGACCCCGACCGCCGTGGCGGCCCTCAAGGTCAAGGGCATCCCGGTGGAGTACGCGCAGCCCAAGGAGGGCTCGGTGGTGCTGATGGTCGGCCAGTGCGTGATCGCGAACAACAGCGAGCCGGAGCTGGCGCAGAAGCTCGCCGAGTTCCTGCTGAGCCCGCTGGCGCAGGCCAACGTGCTGCAGTACGGCAGCCAGATCCCGACCAACCCGAAGGCGCCCGCGGTCGGCGAGGGCGCGGCGCAGGTCGCGCAGATCTCTCAGTGGATGAAGAACGCGGTGACGCTCGACTGGGAGAGCATCAACGCCAACCGGCCGGCCTGGAACGCGCGCTGGAACAAGACCATCGAGAAGTAGACGATCGAGAAGTGAGCCCCGGGCGGAGCGGCGCCTTCAGCCGGACATCAGGGCCACGGCGGCGCCGCAACCCAGCGCCAGCAGTGCCACGGCCAACGCGAAGCGGCGTTCCAGCTTCGCACCGGTGCCGTGGTCATTGCGCTCGGTGTTGACCAGGCGTTGCAAGGCGTCGAGGGGCAGGCTGAGCAGCGAGACGGAAATCATGGCGGGCACTCCGGGAGGCGTGCCGCGGGTTCCGTTGACGCCTGCGAGGTGGAACACGCATCAAGCCAGCGTGTCGCGCGGCGCAACGGGAACTGGTGACTGCATCGTGCGCCCGAGGCCGCGCTGGCTTGCGCCGGATGTAGCCTGCTTTTGCCACGCAGATCGTCCACAGTCTGTCGGCGCAGCCTCGCCGTCAGATAGCGCCTTCAGCGCCGTTCGTACTGCTGCTTGCCGAACAGCGCATTGCGAGCCCGCTCGTCGTTGAGCGGCTTGCGGTGCTCGGCCAGCACCGCGACGCCGCGCTGCACCGCCGGGCGGGCGGCGATCTCGTCGAACCAGCCCTTCAGGTGCGGGAAGTCGTCCCAGGTGATGCCCTGGTTCTTCCACGAGCGCAGCCACGGGAAGATCGCGATGTCGGCGATGCTGTACGCGGGGCCGGCGATGTACTTCGACTTGGCGAGCCGCTTGTCCATCACGCCGTAGAGGCGTTTCGCTTCGTTGGTGTAGCGGTTGATCGCGTACTCGATCTTCTCGGGCGCGTAGATGCGGAAGTGGTGGGCCTGGCCGAGCATCGGGCCGACGCCGCCCATCTGGAACATCAGCCATTCGAGCACCTGGTAGCGCTCGGTGGTGCCGGTGGGCAGCAGCTTGCCGGTCTTGCCCGCGAGGTACATCAGGATGGCGCCCGACTCGAAGAGCGAGATCGGCTGGCCGTCCGGCCCGTCGGGGTCGACGATCGCGGGGATCTTGTTGTTCGGGCTGATCGCGAGGAATTCGGGTTTGAACTGATCGCCGGCTCCGATGTCCACCGCCGTCACCTGGTACGGCAGCCCGCACTCTTCGAGCATGATGTGAACTTTGTGGCCATTGGGCGTGGCCCACGAATACACTTCGATCATCTTGTCTTCCTCAGGTCGTCTTTCTGCAGCACGGGTGTGCTGTGTGGATTGCGACTCTAGTTCAAGCACGGCCTTCATGCTCGACGCCATCAAACGACTGATCTCAGGCAGGCCCGACGGCCCGGACTGGCGGGCGGTGTCGGAGTGGGCTCGCGACAACAAGATGGCCTTCAAGCGCGTGCGCGAAGAAGAAGGCTTCGTCATCGACGGCGGCATGGACAGCAAGCCGTGGCGGCTCGAATGGGGTTCGCCGCAGCGCTTCTACATCGAAGGCCATGAACTGCGCCTGCGCATGGAGCTCGGCCTGCCGCCGAACCTGCAGGTGCTGCTGCTGTCGCAGCCCTTGCGCGAGACGCTCGAGCGCCAGACCTTCGAGCGCTTCACCGAAAGCACGCAGACGGTGATCGACGGCACCACGCCCGAAGAGATGCGCTGGCTCGCGATGTTCGCCAAGGTCACGTTCGCGGCGTCGAAGGCGGTGCGCATGCGCTTCGGGCTGGTCGGCAACACGCCGCAGGTGGCGGCGTCGTGGGTCGAAGGTGCGCTCGCGCGCCAGCTCGAAGAGGCCTCCGGCAGTCTGCTGGCGCAGGAGCCGCCGTTCGTGCTGATGCTGTTGCGAGGCCGGGTCTACCTGCGGCTGCAGCTCGCGAACCCCGACCTCGCGTCGATCCGCCAGGCGGTTGGGCTGTTCGAGGTGGCCGTGCTGCAGGCGGTGCGGGTCGCCGGCGGAATGGGCGCGAGCGAGGGCGCGGCGAGTGGGTGGCCGAGCACGTCGTCGACGGCGTGGCAAACCCAACTGGGCCCCGACGATCCGAAGGATCAGTCGAGGCACTGAGGCGTCAAGCGTATCTGCCGAGCTCCATCTTCGCGATGGCATTCCGGTGCACCTCATCCGGCCCATCCGCAAACCGCAGCGTGCGCGCCGCCGTGTAGAAATACGCCAGCGGAAAGTCATCGCACATGCCCGCGCCGCCGTGCACCTGCATCGCCCAGTCGATCACCTGGCAGGCCATCGACGGCGCCACCACCTTGATCATCGCGATCTCGCCCTTGGCGGTCTTGTTGCCGGCCACGTCCATCATCCATGCGGCCTTCAGCGTCAGCAGCCGGGCCTGCTCGATCTTGCAGCGCGCCTCGGCGATGCGCTCGCGGGTCACCCCCTGTTCGGCCACCTTGCGGCCGAAGGCCACGCGCGACGAGGCCCGCCTGCACATCAGCTCCAGCGCCCGCTCGGCCAGCCCGATCAGCCGCATGCAGTGGTGGATGCGCCCCGGCCCGAGCCGCCCCTGTGCGATCTCGAAGCCGCGGCCTTCGCCGAGCAGCATGTTGCTCGCCGGCACGCGCACGTTCGTGAACGTCATCTCGCAATGCCCGTGCGGCGCGTCGTCGTACCCGAACACCGGCAGCGGGCGCACCACCTTCACCCCCGGCGCGTCGGCCGGCACCAGGATCATCGACTGCTGTGAATGCCGCGGCGCCTCGGGATCGGTCTTGCCCATGAAGATGTAGACCGCGCAGCGCGGGTCGCCGGCGCCCGAGATCCACCACTTGCGGCCATTGATCACGTAGTCGTCGCCGTCGCGGCGGATGCTCGACTCGATGTTGGTCGCGTCCGACGACGCCACGTCGGGCTCGGTCATCGCGAACGCGCTGCGGATCTTGCCGTCGAGCAGCGGCTCGAGCCAGCGCTTCTTGTGCTCGGCCGTGCCGTAGCGGACGATGGTCTCCATGTTGCCGGTGTCCGGCGCCGAGCAGTTGAACACCTCGCTGGCCCAGGGCACGCGGCCCATCAGCTCGGCCAGCGGCGCGTACTCCTGGTTGGTGAGGCCGGCGCCGAGTTCGCTCTCGGGCAGGAACAGGTTCCACAGGCCTTGCGCGCGCGCCTTGGTCTTCAGCCCCTCGATCAGCTGCAGCGGCGTCCAGCGCTTGCCGGCGCGGGTGTTGGCCTCGATCTCTTCGTTGAAGGCGGCCTCGGCCGGGAAGATGTGCGCGTCCATGAAGCCGGCCACCCGGGCCTGCAGTTCCTGGGTGCGTGGGGAGTAGCTGAAGTCCATGCGGGAGTCTCCGGGAGGTGTTCAGGTGCCGTGCTGCGCAATGCGCCAGCCCATCTCGGCGAGCGGCCGCGCGCCGGCGCCGGCCTGGCGCGCCTGCGCGCTCGACGCGGTGCCATCTTCGACCCGCTTCGCGATGCCTTGCAGGATGCCGGCCATGCGGAACAGGTTGTAGGCCATGTAGAAATTCCAGTCGGCCATCACCGCCTGCGGGTCGGCGCGGCCGGTGCGCTCGCAGTAGCGGCGCACGTAGTCGGCTTCGGTCGGGATGCCGAGCGACGGCAGGTCGAGCCCGCCGATGCCGCGGAACGCGCCGGGCGGGATGTGCCACGACATGCAGTGGTAGCTGAAATCGGCCAGCGGGTGGCCGAGCGTCGACAGCTCCCAGTCGAGCACCGCCAGCACACGCGGCTCGCTCGGGTGGAAGACCAGGTTGTCGAGCCGGAAGTCGCCATGCACCACCGACACCTGCGATTCGTCGCGCGCGCTGGCCGGCATGTGGGCCGGCAGCCATTGCGCGAGCTGTTCCATCGCGTCGATCGGCTGCGTGATCGAGGCCTGGTACTGCTTGCTCCAGCGTGCGATCTGGCGCTCGAAGTAGTTGCCCGGCTTGCCGTAGTCGGCCAGGCCCGCGGCGGTCACGTCGACCTGGTGCAGCGCCGCCATCACGCGGTTCATCTCGTCGTAGATCCGGCCGCGCTCGGCCGTCTCGAAGCCGGGCAGCGACTGCTCCCACAGCACGCGGCCCTGCACGAACTCCATGATGTAGAACGCGCGGCCGATCACCGATTCGTCCTCGCACAGCAGCAGCATCTCGGGCACCGGCACGGCGCTGCCGTGCAGCGCGCGCATCACGCGGAACTCGCGCTCGATCGCATGCGCCGACGGCAGCAGCTTCGCGGCCGGGCCGGGCTTCGTGCGCATCACGTACGAGCGCGATGGCGTGACGAGCTTGTAGGTCGGGTTCGACTGGCCGCCCTTGAACTGCTCGACCTGCAGCGGCCCGGCGAAGCCCGGCAGCGCGGCCTGCAGCCACGCCTGCAGCGCGGCGGCGTCGAAGGCGTGCGAGTCGGCGACGGGTTTGGTTCCGGTGTAGGCGTCCATGCGGTCCAGTCAGCGTTCAGAGATCGCCAGCAGCTTGTCCTTCGACAGCACCACCAGCCGCGTCGGCTCGATGCGCACCGCGCCGTCGCGCTCGAAGCCCTTCAGCTCCTGGTTGACGCGCTGCCGCGACGCGCCGAGCAACTGCGCCAGGTCTTCCTGCGCGAGCTGCAGGCCGATGCGGATCTCCTGGCCTTCCTCGATGCCGTAGCTGCGCGACAACAGCAGGATCTGCTTGGCCAGCCGCGCGCCGAGCGGCATCGTGTTCAGGTCTTCGACCACGTCGAACATCAGGCGCAGCCGGCGGCAGTTCAGCTTCAGCAGCGCCTCGTAGAGCTCGGTGTGTTGCGCGAGCAGCTCGCGGAAATCGGCCTTGCGCACCACCAGCAGCGTGGTCGCGCCATGCGCGTTCGCGTCGTGCGTGCGCGGCAGGCCGTCGAACAGCGAGATGTCGCCGAACCACAGCCCGGGCTCCACGTAGGTCAGCGTGATCTGCTTGCCGGACAGCGAGACCGAGCTGACCCGCACCGCACCCTTCGCGACGCCGCACCATTCGTCGGCCGCTTCGCCGCGCGACGACAGCAAGGCGCCGTCGTGCACGCGGCGCACGACGGCTCGCGAGAGGATGGCATTGCGCAGTGGCTGCGAGAGTTTGGAGAACCACGAACCCGATTCGATGTTGGCCTGCTCATCGATTGTAAGAACGGGGGTATTCATGTTTTGTCTCTGACGTGACAGGGTGCGACCTCATTGTCCATGAAGGGCATTGCTGCAAGAGTGCGCGGATTCCCTTTCACAAGGAGAGCAGCATGGGCGATCGAGTGCTGGACATCCCGAGCAAAGAAGGCCGCGTCAGCGATGCCGAATGGCAGACCCGCGTGGACCTCGCCGCGGCGTACCGGCTGGTGGCGCATTTCAAGTGGGACGACTTGGTGTTTACCCACATCACGGCGCGCGTGCCGGGCGAGGAAGACCGCTTCCTGATCAACCCGTACGGGCTGATGTTCGACGAGATCACCGCGTCGAGCCTGGTGAAGATCGACCTGCAGGGCAACAAGCTCGACGACTCGCCGTTCCCGGTGAATCCTGCGGGCTTCACGATCCACAGCGCGATCCATTCGGCGCGCCACGACGCGCAATGCGTGCTGCACACGCACACGCTGAATGGCATCGCGGTGTCGGCGCAGGCGGGTGGGGTGCTGCCCTTGTCGCAGCAGTCGATCTTCATCCTGGCCAGCCTGGCGTACCACGACTACGAGGGCGTGGCACTGCGCGACGAGGAGAAGCCGCGGCTGGTGAAAGACCTCGGCCGAGCCACCTACCTGATGCTGCGCAACCACGGCTTGCTGACGGTCGGCGCGACCGTGGCCGATGCGGTGCTGGCGATGTATTTCTTCGAGACGGTGTGCACGATCCAGGTCCGCGCGATGGCGGGCGGCGTGCCGCTGACGCACGTCGACCCGCGGATCATCCAGACGGCCGGGGAGCAGGCGAGGGGAGCGACGCGTGGGATGGGGGCGGGCGCGTTGACGTGGCCCGGGTTGCTGCGGCGGCTGGATCGGATCGACGACGGGTATCGGCGCTAGATCGGCATCAGCCCTGTCACGCGCTGCGTGCTCCGCGAGCAGACGCGGCCGGCAATGCCAACGATGTCTTCGCGGAATGAGTTGCCTGATGCAATGGGCGGGCTTCGAAGGACCATTGGTCTGCCACCAGCCTGCCTTCATACATGAACTGTCCGACGCCCTGCGCCAATCGCGAGAGTGGCTGAACCCTTGTCTGCAGGGCCGGCATCTTCGCAGCAAATGCCTTGCTTTCAACACACAGCTTGCGCAGCAGCGTGTCGCTCGCTCTTGCCATGGGGTGGCTTCCACGCTCCCACAGCGACAGCGTCTGATCGGTGGTTCCGAGCACTTGCGCCATATCCGCTTGAGACATGTCGAGTGCTCGCCTCAGGTAGGTGATCTCAGGGGCGCTCAACAGGGCCGGCTTCAACAAGAGGCATGCATGCAAGGCGGCGATCAGTCCTCCCAGGCGTTCGTACTTGACCAACTCGCGGTTACCGTCGACGGTCAGAACAAAACCGTTCAACAGCCACACCATCGGCAAGGGGTCAGCGTTGAATGGATGTCTCAAGGTGGTCACTTCCGTTGGGTCCAGCAGCTCTGCCGCCGAGAATCGCTGCCAGCATCTCTTCGTTGGAGACGCCGCGCTCCTCGCCCCGCTGTTCCGCATGCCCGGCTCTGTCGAACCCGACATCACCCTGCCGAACGAGAAACCGGATCCATCTGGCTGTCTGCACCAGCGACCAACTTGAGGGCGCACCGTTCGGACGCTTCATCTGGGATGCTCGATTTAACCATAAAAATTATGGGAAAGGTCGGAGCATGGGAGTGAACTGCGCGGAGATCCGTGAGATCCGATGACCAGCGGCAAGTCTAGTGGGCAAGCCACTTGATGCCAAGGTGCTGTTCAAAAAAACAGGGGTCGCCGAGGTCGTCAAGCCTGTCGGAGGAATTGCGCCAGCAGCTTCTCCATCGTCGTCATCGTCTCGCGTTCGTGCAGCCATTGCGTCGGCGCCAGGTTCACCGCGCGCACGATCTGGTCGTTGGCGCCGACGTCGATCACGTTGATGCAGGCCGGCGCCTGTTCGAGCCGGCCGAAGAAGGCCCGTTCGCCGGCCAGCACGCGCGACAGCAGCGCGCGGTTCACGCCGCCGTGCATCACCATCAGCAGGCACTGCCAGTCGCTGCGTGCGAGCAATGCGTCGAAGGCCGGCAGCACGCGGTCGAGCAACTCGCCCACCGATTCGCCACCGAGGAAGCGCTGCGACTGCACGTTCGGGCCGACGCGGAATGCGCCGAGGAACGCGGCCTCGATCTCGTGCTTCGGGATGTCGGCCAGCCGGCCGGGGCGGATCTCTTCGAGTGCGGGCTCGTGCAACAGGTGCAGCTCGGGTTGCGCGCCCGCGGCCAGCACGCGTGTGGCCGTCTCGACGGTGCGCGGCAATCCGCTGACCAGCACGCTGTCGAATTGCACCCCGCATTGCGCGAACAACCGGCCCGCCGCATCGGCCTGGTCTCGGCCGAGGGCGTTCAAAGGAACTGTGTCCGGCGGGACTGCGCTGCCATCCTCACGGAAATAGTCCACCGACCCATGACGCATCAGATAGATGCGCCTGCGCTTCGGAATTGAACGGCTCATGCCGCGCCCACGCTACTCGAAGCGCGGCTCGCGCTTGTCCAGGAAGGCCTGCAGGCCTTCGCCGCCGTTGCGATGAAAGAAGTTCTCAAGGAAGTGATCCCGCTCCGATGCCATCTGCTGCGAGAGGCTGCGCTCGGGCCATGCATTGACCAGCTCCTTCACGCTGGACACCGCGTTCGGCGCCAGGTGCGACAGCCGCTCGGCCACCGCCAGAGCTTGGGTCAGCGCCTGGCCACTGTCTGTCACCCAATTGACAAGGCCGAGCGCTTGCAATTGCACCGCCCCCATCGGCTCGGACAGCCACAGCATCTGCAGCACCACCGCGCGCGGCAGGCGCTGCATCAATTGCCAGGTCGACCCACCGTCGGGCGACAGCCCGATGCGGCCATACGACATCACGAAGCGCGCATCCGCGGCCGCGACGATCAGGTCGCAGGCCAGCGCCAGCGAGAAGCCGCCGCCGGCCGCGGCCCCTTCGACCGCTGCGATCACCGGCTTCGGGAACACGCGCAGCACCTCGACGAACTCGTGGAAGCGCTCCAACATCCCGGCCTGCACCTCGCGCGGGGCCTCGCGGCTGGTGCGCAGCCGCTGCAGGTTGCCGCCGGCGCAGAAGTGCTCGCCATCGCCGCGCAGCACGACGCAATGCACGTCGGGGTCGGATTCGGCCACGCCCAGCGATTCGATGCCGGCGGTGAAGACCTGCTCGGACAGCGTGTTGCGGGAAGCGGGGTCGCTGATCGTCAGCACCAGGGTGCCGTCGCGTCGTTCGGCACGCAATTCAGAGGGCATGGCCACACCATTCGTCAGACAGCGCCAAGCGCATGGCGCGCGATCATGCCCGTTATTGCGGAGATCGCCGCAGGAAGGATCATGCTAGAGTCAAAAAATCAATCAACTGCTCATCCGAATGCAGAGATTCCCGAACTTGCTCGCGGTCAGTCTCGCTTTGGGCCTCCTGCCCATGGGCCGAGCAACCGCGATGGGGTTCGGCAACACGCTCGGTGCCACCACCCTCGGCCACCCGCTGAACTTCGCGGTGATGCTGCGGCTGGAGCCCGACGAGCGCATCGAAGTCTCGTGCGTCAAGGCCGATGTGTCGATCGGCGATCACCCGCTGTCGTCGCTGTCGGTGCAGGTCCGCATCGAAGGCCGGCCCGGCAGCACCGAACGCCGGCTGCGCATCACCACCACCGTGCCGATCGAAGAGCCGGTGGTCGGCATCGCGCTGAATGTCGGCTGTCCGACACGGCTGTCGCGCAATTACGTGGTGTTCGCCGATCCGCCGTCGGCCTCCGCCGTGGCACCGGCCAATGCCTCGCCCGACCCCTCCGACCAACCCGACCCGTCGGCCGCGCCGCAGGCCGAGCCGGCGCCGCGTTCCACGCTGCCGCGCGTCGCACCCGGCCCGTCGGCACAGCGCCCGCGCACCGCGGCCAGCCAGGCAGCGGGCGCCGCGGCGGCGCGACCGACCGCGAAGGCCGGCGCGTCCGCCAAATCGCCACGCGCGCAGAAGCCAGCCGCCGAACCCGCGCGCCCGAGGGGCCCGACGCTGCAGCTCGATCCGGTCGAGACCGATGCGCTGATCTCGCCGTCGCTGCGCATGAGCAGCCAGCTCACGCCGCTGGCCCAGGCCGCGCAGGCGGCCGGCTCGGCCCCGTACCGCTTCATCGATCCTGAACTGGTGCAGCGCCTGGAGGCGCAGGACCGCCTGAAGGCGCTCGAAGCCGCGATGAACCAGCTGCGTGTCGAAGGCCAGGCGCGCCAGCAGTCGCTCGCCGAGCTGCAGGCCAAGGTGCAGCAGGCCCAGGCGGTGCGCTACGCCAACCCGCTGGTCTATGCGCTGGGCCTGCTGTGCGCGCTGCTCGCCGCCGGGCTCGGCTTCCTGGTGTGGCAGCGCTGGCGCGAGCGCCAGGCCGCCGCCTGGTGGGTCGAGCCGCCGGCCCCGACGCCCACGCCGGCCTCGGGGAGC
>NZ_JBFULV010000142.1:0-12986 GCF_054049715.1 Rhizobacter sp. P5_C2
TCCGGCGACAGCGGCACCGGGTCGTCGGCAAGCGCCGCCGCGTCGTGGTCGAGCGCCGTCGCACCGGCCGCCTGCGACCGGATCCGCCGCCACTGCGCGAGCCGCTGCGGCGTCGAGAAATAGCCCGGCTCCACCATCGCGAGCCCGCGCGCTTCGGCATAGCGGTCGGCGCCCTCGGCCCCCAGCAACACGCTGCCGCCGTCGCGCAGCAGCTCTCGCGCGGCCTGCACCGGGTTGCGCGTGCGGCGCACGCCGGCCACCGCGCCGGCCGCCAGCGTGCGGCCGTCCATCACGCCGGCATCCAGCGTGTGGCGGGCATCGGCATCGAACACCGCGCCATGGCCGGCGTTGAACAGCGGGTTGTCTTCGAGCGCGCTCACCGCGGCCACCACCGCGTCGAGCGCGCTGCCACCGCGCGCCAGCACCGCCTGCCCGGACGACAGCGCCGCGCGCAAGCCCGCGTGGTACGGCAGCTCGGCCTGCCGCGCATCGCGTGCATCCCGTGAAAGGGGGCGCGCAATGATGCCGGCGCCGCCATGCAGCGCAAGAACGTAAGGCCGGTCCATGCTCAATGCGCCATCAGCTGGCCGAGGAACGTGCGCGTGCGTTCGTTCTGCGGCTGGTCGAAAAACCGGGCCGTCGGCTGCAGCTCGACGATGCGCCCGGCCTCCATGAAGGCCACCCGGTCGGCCACCCGCCGCGCGAAGCCCATTTCGTGGGTGACGACGATCATCGTCATGCCGTCACGCGCGAGCGCCTGCATCGTCTCGAGCACCTCGCCGACCATCTCCGGGTCGAGCGCCGACGTCGGCTCGTCGAACAGCATCAGCCGCGGCTTCAGCGCCAGCGCCCGCGCGATCGCGACGCGCTGCTGCTGCCCACCCGACAGCTGGCCCGGGAACTTGGCCGCCTGCTCGCCGATGCGCACCCGCGCGAGCAGCGCCTGCGCCTGCGCGCGCGACGTGGCGGCGGCCTCGCGCTGCACCAGCTGCGGCGCCAGCATCACGTTCTCGATCACACTCAGGTGCGGGAACAGGTTGAACTGCTGGAACACCATGCCGATGCCCAGCCGCGCACGCGCCGCCTCGCGCGAATCGTCGAGCAGCGTGCCGTCGAACACGATGCGGCCGCGCTCCGGGCGCTCGATCGCGTTGATGCAGCGGATCAGCGTCGACTTGCCCGAGCCGGACGGCCCGCAGACCACGAGCTTCTCGCCCTCGGCCATCTGCAGGTCGCAACCGGCCAGCGCATGGAAGTCGCCGAACCACTTGTGGAGGCCCGAGATCTCGAGCAGCGGCGTTGTTGCAGTCATCAGATTCACCTCACGGCATGGCGGCGGCCAAGGTAGCGGCCGTACTGCGCGATCGACACGCCGATCAGCAGGTAGACCGCACCGACCATCACGTACATCTCGACGAAAAAGGGTTGCCACTGCGGATCGCCCATCGCCAGCCGCAGCGTGCCGGTCAGGTCGTAGACGTTGACGATCGCGACCAGCGAGGTGTCTTTCACCGCGCCGATGAAGTGGCTCGCGGTCGGCGCGATCGTCACGCGCAGCGCCTGCGGCAGCACGATGTGGCGCAGCCGCTGCCAGCGCGTCAGCCCGAGCGCATGCGCCGCCTCCAGCTGGCCGCGCGGCACCGCCTGCAGCCCGCCGCGGAAGATCTCGGCCAGGTAGGCGGCGCCGAACAGCGTCAGGCAGGCCGCGATGCGCAGCATCGGATCGAGCCGCCAGGCCGGCGGCAGCAGCAGCGGCAGCACGAAGGCACCGAAGAACAGCAGCGTGATCAGCGGCACGCCGCGCACCGCCTCGATGTAGGCGCCGCACAGCCAGCGCAGCAGCGGCAGCGTCGATCGCCGGCCGAGTGCCAGCGCGATGCCCAGCGGCACGCCGAGCAGGCAGCCGGTGACGGCCAGCAGCAGCGTGAGCGGCAGCCCGCCCCACAGGTCGCTGCCGACCGGCGCGAGCCCGGCCACGCCACCGGCCATCAGCACGCCGAACAGCAGCAGCGCGCCGGCCAGCAGCGCGACGCCGGCGCGACCGAACAGCCGCGGGTGCGCGGCGCCGCACACGCCGATCAGCAAGGCCGCGCTGCCGAGCACCGGCCGCCATTGCTCGCCTTGCGGAAAGCGGCCCAGCAGCACCAGCCGCGCCTTCTCGGAGACCACGCCCCAGCAGGCACCGGCCGCCGCGCGGCAGGCTTCGGGATCGGGCTGCACGACGGCATCGAGCACGCCCCAGCGCAGCAGGCGCCAGCCGGCCCAGCCGAGCACCAGCAGCAGCGCAGTCGACACCAGCGATGACGGCCAGTCGGCGAACAGCATCGCGCGCAGCCGCTGCAGCGCAGGGGCTTGCGCCGGCGGGCGATCGAGATCGAGGGTCGCATCCATCTAGCGCTCCTTCAGTTGCACCGCGGTATTGATCGCGCCCATCGCCAGCGCGATCACCAGGTTCAGCAGCAGGTAGACGCTGGCGATGATCGCGATGCACTCGATCGCCTGCCCGTTCTGGTTCAGCGAGGTCGTCGCGACCGAGACCAGGTCGGGGTAGCCGATCGCGACCGCGAGCGACGAGTTCTTGACGGTGTTCATCACCAGGCTCGCGAACGGCGGCACGATCACCCGCAGCGCCTGCGGCACGATCACGCGGCGCAGCGTCTGCGCCCGCGTCAGGCCGAGCGCATGCGCTGCCTCCCACTGGCCGCGCGGCACCGCCTGCAGGCCGGCGCGCACGATCTCGGCCCCGTACGCGCCGGCGTACACCGTCAGTGCGCCGACCAGCGCCAGCCACTCGGGGCTGAGCGTCGCGCCGCCACTGACGCCGAACGTGCCCAGCACCGGCCGGTCCCAGCTGCCGGGCTGCAGCAGCCAGAGCGCCGCGACCAGCACCGGCGCGAGCGGCCACGCCGCGGCGCGCCGGCCGAGCAGCCGCCAGGTCATCCACGGTAGCAGCAGGCTCAGCGCGAGCAGCCCGGCGGCCAGCAGCGCATCGAGCTGCGGCACCGCCACCGCCAGCCCGCCCTTGCTGAGGAAGACCAGGCTGCTCCACTGCATCGGCGACTCGGGCGCGGGTAGCAGCATCGTCAGCGCGAAGTACCACAACAGCACCTGCACCAGCAGCGGCACGTTGCGCACCAGGTCGACGTACGCGATCGCGCTCCAGCGCAGCAGCGCGTGGCGGCTGAGCTGCGCGATGCCGACCGCGAAGCCGAGCACGCTGACCAGCAGCACCGCCGGCAGCGCGGCGCGCAAGGTGTTGGCGATGCCGGCCGCGAAGGCGCGCGCATAGGTGTCGCCGGCGTCGTAGGGGATGACGCCTTCGGAAATCGCGAAACCGGCGCTGTCGTCGAGGAAGCCGAAGCCCGACGCGACATGCCGCGCCGCCAGGTTCTGCGCCGCGTTGTGAGCGAGCCAAGCGCCGAACAAGAGCACGGCGAGCAGCGCGATGAACTGCGGCAGCAGCACGCGCCAACGCAGCGGCGGACGCGGCGGCGCGCCGGTCGCATCAACAGGTACAGCCACGAGCGGTCCGAGGGGTGGGAATGCAGCCGACATCGCAGCCTCAACGCAGCGGCGGCGACATCAGCAGGCCGCCTTGCGTCCACAGGCCGTTGCGTCCGCGCGGCAACTTGACGGACGAGCGTGCGCCGAGGTTGCGCTCGAAGCTCTCGCCGAAGTTGCCGACCTGCTTGACGATGCGGTAGCTCCAGTCCTTGTCGAGCCCGAGGAAGCGGCCGAGGTCGTCGCCGCTGCCGGCGAAGCGGCGGATCGCCGGGTCGCTGCTCGAAGCCTTGAGGCCATCGATGTTGGCCGACGTGATCGCGAGCTCTTCGGCTTCGATCATCGCGTTGAGCGTCCACTTGGCAACCGCGAACCATTCGTCGTCGCCGCGCCGCACCGCCGGCCCGACCGGCTCCTTCGAGACCAGCTCGGGCAGGATCACGTAGTCGTCGGGGTTCTTCAGGTGCGTGGCCTTCAGCACCGCGAGCGCGCCGCTGTCGCCGGTGAAGGCCTGGCAGCGGCCGCTCGCGAAGGCCTGCTGCGCCGCCTCGGCCTGGTCGAACACGACGGCCTTGTACGGCAGCTTGTGCGCGCGGAAGTAGTCGGCGAGGTTCTTCTCGGTGGTGGTGCCGGCGTCGACGCAGATGGTGGCGCCGCCGAGCTGCTTCACGCTCGCGAGACCGGGCTTCTTCTTCGCGATGAAGGCCTGGCCGTCGTAGAAGTTGATGCCGACCCAGGCCAGGCCGAGCGAAGCGTCGCGCGTGAAGGTCCAGGTGGTGTTGCGCGACAGCACGTCGATCTCGCCGCTCTGCAGCGCGGTGATGCGCGTCTGGCCGCTGGTCGGAACGTACTTGACCTTCTCGGCGTCGCCGAGCACCGCGGCCGCGAGCGCGCGGCAGTAGTCGACGTCGAGTCCGCTCCATTTGCCGCTGCCGTCGGCCAGCGCGAAGCCGGCGCGGCCGGTGTGCACGCCGCAGGTGACGACGCCCTTCTGCTTGATGCCGTCGAGCACCTTGCCGGCGTGCGCCGCGAACGGCAGCACGGCGGCCGCGGCGCTCAATGCGCAGCGGGCGATCAGGGACACGAACGGGGCGGCGTACTGCTTCATATCTCGTCCTTGTTGCGGAAATTGCCGGATTGGCCAGGGAATTGCGCGTCGGTGGTCAGGTGCGACAGCACCGATTCGGACAGCTCGCGCGCGATGCGCAGGCCGTCGGGATTGAGCCGCATCACCGCGGCGACCAGGGCTTCCATCACCGCCAGCGCGCCGAGCGCGGAGCTCGGCAACACTGCGTGCTGCGCGGGCGCGAGCAGCAGCGTGTCGGCCATCGCCGCGAGCGGCGCGGTGGGGCTGTCGGTGATCGCGATGACGTGGGCGCCGCGCTTGCGGGCGAACTCGGCCAGCCGCACGGTGGCGATCGAATAGCGCGGCAGCGAGATCGCGATCAGCAGGTCGCTGTCGCTGCAGCGCGCGAGGCGGCGGGCCGCGACCTCGGTGCCGCCGCTGCCGGCGATCGCCCACACCTGCGGCAGGTAGGGCATCAGCACGTGCGCGCCGTAGCCGGCGACGAAGCTGCTGGTGCCCAGGCCGAGCAGCCAGACGTTGCGCGCCTTCAGCAGGCGGCCGGCGGCGCGCTGGATCTGCGGCACGCTGCCGGCGTGCGTGAGGGCGTCGCCGTCGATCGGCGCGTCACCGTTCTTCGTCTTGCCGGCCTTGCCCGTCTTGGCCGGGCGACCGGTGGCGCCGCTGCGCGCGCCGTCGAGCTTGCGCACCGGATCGACCACCGATTCGAGCTCGCGGCCGAGCAGGCTCTTCAAATGCGCGAAGCCCTCGAAGCCGGCCGCGACCGAAAAGCGGTTGATCGCCGCGACCGAGGTGCCGGTGAGCGACGCGATCTCGTCGGCGCTGCACGACAGCGTCTGGATCGGGTGCGCCGCCATCCAGTGGCCGACCCGCGCGAGCGACGGCGAGGCCTCTTGCGCGGCGGCGGCGATGCGCTGCTGCGCGGAAGCTTGTGAGGACGATGACGACGGCATGAATGAATGATGACATTCAATAAGTCATTTGTAAATCGTTTCATTCACTCAGGATTTTCCGGGAAATCGCAGCCCCAAAAGGAAACCGGGAGACAGTGCAGAAGCACTGTCCCCCGGTCTTGGTGCGGACGCGATGAAGCGTGGTGAACCGCGGAACTAGTCGGCGAGCAGGATCCTGCTCACCTCGTCGTACCGTGCCCGGGCGTCGTCACCGTAGATGGCGATCCCGAGGGTGTGACCGGTCCTGAACCAGCCCCACAGATAGGCGACAGCGCCGCCCGTGCGGGGATCCAGTTCGTGACCGGTGTTCTTCAACCGGTCGAGTGCCTGCGTGAGCGACAGCCTCGGGTTCACCTGGGTCTCCCGGATGAGGAAGACCTTGCTGAATCCGAACTGCACGCGCAGGTACTCCGGCACCGACGAGCCGTTGACGCGGAGGTTGAACTCCGTGACACGTCCCGTCAGCCCGTTGACCCGGAAGTCGATCCCGAAGAAGCCGCGCAGCCCGAGAGCCACCAGCTTCTGCGCGATCGCGTGCGTCAGCGGGCCCCAGTCGTCCGAAGACGTCTCGTTGCCCGCGTGGTGACCGTTGATCACCACCTGCTCGGTCGTCGCCAGGAAGCGCAGCGTCCCGTCGAACTCGGCGAAGTACTGGTTCGAGTAGTCCTCGCCGGGGACGTGCTCCTGCACCTGGAACGCCTCGTCACGCCGCTGGAAGCTGCGTACGGTGGCGTCCAGGTCGGACCGACCCACGGGACCCTCGACGTTGATTCCGCCGGTGGTCTCGACGGTGCGCTTGAACCACACGGGATCCATGTCCTGCGGGATGTCGACGGTGTCTCCGGGCCGGAACACCAGGGACCTCGGGATCAGACCCGAGAACCCCCAGTCCTTCATGACACCGGGGAACTCCGACTTCATCGACGCGGCCTCGATCACCTTCTGCCAGTTCCGGGCCCAGTCGAGCTCCCGGACGTTCGGCGGGGCGTACGCGCTCTCGAACATGCAAGGCACGTACGTCTCGCGGCGCAGCATCGGAACCGCGCCCTGATTCCAGACGATGTTGGTCGTCGGGTTCAGGCCGCAGCGCCGCAGGTGGGCGATGGCCGGGCGGAACAGGGACCGGACGCTCGGGTCCAGCTGGACCCGGTCGCCGTTCGTGGAGATGGCGAGGTACTGCGTACCGCCACCCTTCATGCGCTCCGGGTTGTCGCTCTGGAACCCCTGTCCCAGAAACCCGTTGAGCAGTGCCCGTGCACCCTTCATCTTTCCTCTTCTCGTCCGTGGAGCAGCAACCACCCAGAAGGCGGCCGTCACTCCAACCGTGCGGACCCCAGACGGGGTTCGCCTGCTGGGTGTAGGGCGGGCACGGACGCTGTCAAGGGCGTGCGCACAAAAGGAGGAAGCGCCGGTCGATCACGCAGCAAAGCTGCATGACCGAACCGACGCTTCCGGGGTCACGATGCGGCGCGCCAAGTGGAGACCACCGGCGCGCCGCATCGCATCCGGTTCAGGCCGCCGTGCTAGTGCACGCCGGATCCTTCACCGGGCTTCTTCTGGGTGGTGATGTGCAACCAGCCGACCCACATCGCTACCGGAACGAGCAGCAGAGCCTTGATCTGCACCGAACCGGGAGCCTCGTGGAACAGCCAGAAGTCCAGCAGCGAGCCGCACGGCATCACCTGGAAGCCGCGCAGCGCACCGAACCGCGCGACGGTCAGTCCCGTGCCTTCGCTGGTGACATAGGCGAGCTGCATGGCAAGCTGCTGGAACAGCGAGAACGCCGCCACGCCGAGCAGCAAGGCCACTGCCAGCGGCGACGTGGGAACGGATGCCCGCTCCAGCGACACCAGCGGCACCGCCGTGAACCACAGCGGAACCGTCAGCACCGCTGCCGGACCGTTCTGCCACAGCGCCTGGGTGAGCTTGCTTTCCCTGCGCGGCGCGACCGGTGCGAGGCCTGCGGCCTTGCGACGATCGTTGAGTGCCCTTGCTGCTGCCGCGTCCTTCTTCGACACGTCGTCGGTCAGGTAGTGCAGCAAGGTCGTGAACAACCCGCTGCCCAACATGAACGCGATGCCGTGCCAGACCGAGCCGCTGGCCTTCGGAGCTTCCGAGAACAGCAGACTGGCGACGATGGCGTAGATCAGTGGACTTGCCCACGCCGATGCATTGATCCGTTCGTGCTTGCCGAACAGGGACAGAACCCAGCCGACCAGCAACGTCCAGACCGGCACCACAGCCATCGATACCGCTGACTGAAGCTGCCCCGCCATCTCGACGGACGCGAACAGGATGCAGACCGTCTGACCGGTCTGCGTGATCGCCTGCCCTGCCCGGTTGAACAGGTAGTGCGGGCGGAACACGTCCAGCGAGCGCCGCCGCCACGCCCTGACGGCAGCGACGACCAGCACCGCCAGGAACACGACCTGGAAGCGCACGGCCAGCACCGTCGAGTCGTTGGCGAGCGACAGCACGCCGATCGCGCGGCTCGATGTCTGCACGGCTTGAACACCCGCGCAGTACATCAGGTAGAACGCCACCGCGATCACGACCTTGCCAGGCAGTCCTCTCAAGACTGCCACCTCCTTCTTGTCATGCGAACCGGTTGCCCGGAACGCAGATCCCGCTTGATGCGCGGTCACATCCGCAAATGAAGCGTGCGGAACGCCTGCTGGGCTTAGGGCAGCCGGCGCGCTTGTCAAGAGCGTGGGCCGGCCCGGCACTTGCACTGCTGCAGCTCCCCACACGAGGCCCGACCCCATGAGCAATGACCCCACCCCTCCCACGCCGCGACGCGACACGGTGCGTTGGATCCCGGTCCCCGAGGACCTGTTCCAGGCCACGCTGAAGGTGCGCATGCAGGTCCAGAAGCAGCTGCAGATGCGCCCCGACCTCTCGGTGGTGATCGGCGCGATGCTCGCGCGCGCCCTGGAGACCGAAGGCCTCGCCGAGGCGGTGACGCGCCATGCGGTGGCGCAGCTGCAGCGCAAGGTCGAAGCCGCCGTCGAGCCATGAACCAGGCCGCGATGCATGTGCGGCACGGCGCACGCGCGACGGCACCGAGCGCGGCGTGCCGCACAACGCCGCGCCGCGGTGCCCGGTGGCACGGCCTGCACGGCGGTGGCACGGCCATTGCGCATGACAGGCGCCACTGCAAGGAGTGACCATGAAACTTCCCCTGCGCTTTCACCCGCTCGCGCGCTCGCCGCAACTCACCGCGCTGCTGCGCTGGTGCGTGGTCGGCCTGGTGTGCGCGCTGCTGCTGCTCGCGATGCTGCCGCAGCCGGTGCTGGCCGCTGGCGCGCCACCGGGCAGCGCCTACCGCCTGAAGGTCGGCACGCTGGTCGAGTTCGACCCGCGCAGCGGCACCGTCGGCGATGCGATCAAGTCGCTGCTGGAGCCGGTGCAGTACCGCATCACCTACCGCACCGTCGACCCGGTCGACAGCGCCGCGGTGCTGCAGCGCCGCATCCCCGCGATCGCCGCGCATGCCGGCGTGATGAGCATCGAGCAGGCGCTGCTGCTGCTGATCGGCGAGGACAACCGGCTGGTCGTCGACCACGTGAACCGGCTGGTTGCGGTGGAACGCCTGCCCGATGACGCGAAGGAGATGCGATGAGACCCATCACCACCCGATGCCTGGTGCTGTTGCTGCCCTGGCTGCTGGCGGCCTGCGCCGCGACGCCGCCGCAAGGCGGCCGGTCCACCTCGAACCCGCGCATCGTCGAGCGCGACCTGGGTGCCGACGCGCTCACCAGCACCGATGAGCGCAAGCCCGCCACCGCGCGCTGAGCCGGCCGAGCCGTCGGCGCGCCGCGATGCGGCGCTGCCGACGCTGATGACGCTCTACATGCGCGAGGTGCGCCGCTTCGCGCGGCTGCTGCCGCAGCACGAGTCGGAGCTGCTGGCCGGCATCGACCGCGGCGACGACGACGCGCGCGACGCGCTGATCTGCCACCACCTCGGCTTCGTGATCTCGATGGCGCGCGGCTTCTCGAACCGCGGGCTGGAGCTGCTGGACCTGATCGAGGAAGGCAACGTCGGCATGCTGGTCGCGCTGCAGAAGTTCGAGAGCGCGCGCGGGCTGCGCTTCTCGACCTATGCGGGCTTCTGGATCCGCCACCATCTGCAGACGGCGCTCGCGATGCAGGTGCCGATCGTGCGGCCGCCGCTGCGGCTGCAGATGTCGCACGACGCGGTGCCGGTCACGCCGGTGCCGATGGACGATGAGGACGTCGAGCAGCAGTTGTCGGACGCCGGCTTCAGCGAGCGCGACGTCGCCGACGAGGTGGCCGAGCAGCGTGATGCGCCGCGCCTGGCCGAGCTGCTGCGCGCGCAGGTGGCGCAGCTACCGGCGCGCCAGCGCGACATCATCGTCGCGCGCTTCGGGCTCGACGGCGGCGATGAATGCACGTTGCAGCAGCTCAGCAGCGAACGCGGGGTCACGCGCGAGCGGATCCGGCAGCTGCAGGTGTCGGCGCTGCAGACGCTGCGCGAGGGGCTGGAGAGTGCGGGGGTGACGAGGGATGTTGCGTTGGCGTGATCGCGCGCTTCGGCAACAACCCTTCGACAGGCTCAGGGCGAACGGTTATCTCTGTTCGGGCGCGAACGGTTACCTCCGTTCGGGCTGAGCCTGTCGAAGCCCTGCCCGCCGTGCGCCGATCACACCGCGGCGAAATCGCTCTGCGTCATCGGCGCGAAGCCGGAAGCGGCCGCCCCGTCCCCGCGGTAATCCTGCGGATCCACGCTGAAGCGCGTCAGCTTGTCGTACAGCGTCTTGCGTGGCACATGGAGAATCTCGCAAGCGCGCGTCACCGAGCCGCCGCACATGCGCAGGCACTGCTCGATCACCGTGCGCTCGAACGACGCCACCAGCTGCGGCAGCGACTGCTGCGGCGCATCGTCGCCCCCCGCCAGCTCGGGCATGCCCAGCACATGCCGCTCCACCGCGTTGCGCAGCTCGCGCACGTTGCCCGGCCAGTCGCGCACCATCAGCCGGCAGACGAACTCGATGTCGAGGTCGGCATCGCTCAGCCCGTGGTGCTCGGCCGCCTCCAGTGCGAACGCATGCGCCAGCAGCGGGATGTCGTCGCGCCGCTCGCGCAGCGGCGGCAGCGACAGCTCGATCACGTTGATCCGGTAGTACAGGTCGATGCGGAAGCGCCCGGCGCGCGACAGCTCCAGCAGGTCGTCCTTGGTCGCGGCGACCACGCGGCAGCTCAGCCGGATCGGCTCGTTGCCACCGACGCGCTCGATCGTGCGCTGCTGCAGCGCCCGCAGCAGCTTCACCTGCATCGCCATCGGCATGCTCTCGATCTCGTCGAGGAACACCGTGCCGCCGGCCGCGTACTCGAGCTTGCCGATGCGCCGCTTGGTCGCGCCGGTGAAGGCGCCGGCCTCGTGGCCGAACAGCTCGCTCTCGAAGATGTTCTCGGGGATCGCGCCGCAGTTGATCGCGACGAAGCGCTTGTCGGCGCGCGGCCCGTAGTCGTGCAGGCAGCGCGCGACCACCTCCTTGCCGCAGCCGGTCTCGGCCTTCACCAGCACGTCGGTGTCGACGCGCGAGAGCCGCAGCAGCGCCTGGCGCAGCTTGCCCACCGCCGGGTGGTTGCCGCGCAGCACCTCGTGGATCGGCACGATGCCACGCCGCACGGGCGCCAGCTCGCCGTCGTGCAGCGACTCGGCCGCGCGCGTCTGCAGCGTCAGCTCGCGCGAGCGGATCGCCTGCCGGCACGCGGTGGCCAGGCGCGGCAGCTTGTCGGGCGCCAGCACGTCGCGCGCACCGCGGTGCACCGCCTCGACCGCCATCGCGGTGTCATCCTGGTCGCTCAGTGCGATCACGGTGAGTTGCGGGTCCATCGCATGGCACTGCGACAGCAGCTCCATGCCTTCGTGCACGCCGGGCAGGCGCAGGTCGGTGACCACCACGCCGGCCGCGCCCGACGCGATCAGCGTCAGCAGGTCCTCCGCGTTGGACACCGCGTGCACGTCGAGGCCACCGTCACGCAAATGGGCCGCGAGTTGTGCGCGGGTGCTGCCGAACAAATGAAGCAATGCGACTTTCATGATGGGGTCCAGCGTAGTGATTTGCGGGCGGCGCGCAAGCTACGAGAACTCGTAGGGGTGCTTCGAACGCCGCGTTTCGGGTTCGTGCGGAATGCCGCCTGCACCACCGCGCGCCTTGCGGCATCGCGCACAGTCGCGGCGCCATGGTCGCGGCCTTCAGCGCTGCAGCAAGACGGTCTAACTGCTTGGCGCGATTGAGATTTCGCGCGGCGCACCGACGCAGCGCGCGAGCTGGCATCGGTGTTGCGCTGTTCGTGGCACGACCGCCCGCGAGACACACCACCATGACACCCCTGCTCAAGAAGCCCCGACCGCCCAAGGACAGCGTGCGCGCCGGTGGGCCGCGGCCCGCCTTCGACACCGAGCAGGGCCTGATCCCCGACTCGGTGATCACCAAGCTGCGCGCGCAGTCGCGCTTCGACCTGCTGGCCGCCGCCTCGGCCGACCGCGCGCGCTGGTTCGTCGCGTTCCTGCTGCTGTCGGGCATCACGCTGTTCTCGGCGATCGGCTGGTACACCGCCGACCAGCGCTTCGCATCGAACGTGCGCGTGGCCTGGGTCAAGCTCGATCCGTCGGGCGCGTACACGGTGGAGTTCGCCGACCAGGCGCGCCCGGTCGAGTTCTTCCAGACCACGCTCGAATCGAAGATCAGCGAGTTCGTCGAGAAGCGCTACCGCAAGAATGCCGCGACCATCACCGGCGACTACCGCTTCGTCGGCTTCTTCCTGTCGCCCAAGCTGATCGCGCAGTTCCTCGGCGCCGACGACTACCACGCGGCGCGCGTGGCCGCCGAACTCACCGACTGCAAGGCACGCTGCCTCGAACGCGACGTGCGGGTGCGCGTGGTGCAGCACCGCACGCAGATCCCGTCGGTGATCCCCGAGCAGGGCCGCACGACGCTGTACGAGACGCTGGTCTTCACGACCTTCACCGAACGCAAGCCCGACGGCACGGTCGTCGACCGGCGCAACGCCATCGTGCAGATGGGCTGGCGCATCAAGGGCAAGGACGAGATCGCCGCGAACAAGGGCTCGCTGATCGCCAACCCACTCGGGCTGGAAATCCTCTCGCTCGACCTGAAGGAAGACCCGACACCGGTGCCGCGCGACGACAAGGTCGCGCAGACCGGCTGACGGACACAGATGCCTGCAACGACATTCCCCATGGAGCAACGCGCCACGATGAACACCCCTCTGCTCAACAGCGCCCACCTGACGCTGGCCGCCCTCGCGGTCGTTGCCGGCCCGGCCTTCGCGCAATCCACGCCGTTCGACGGCCCGGGCGATGCGCCGCGCAATGCGGTGTCGTCGTCGAGCCCGGCCGCGTCGGCCCCGGCACCGATCGCGGCGCCTGCACGCCGCGTGGCGGCGGCCACCCCG
>NZ_JBFULV010000143.1:0-12876 GCF_054049715.1 Rhizobacter sp. P5_C2
GCTCGACCTTCTTGCCGTTGACCATGCCGCCGGCATCGGCGATCGCCATCTTGATGGCCTCGACGCCGGCCGGGCCGTCGATGTCGGAGTACAGGCCCGACATGTCGGTGATGAAGCCGATGCGGTACAGGCCCGCGAGCACCAGCACCAGCGCGATCAGGCCGGCGATCAGCGCGGCCGCGGCGGTGGTGGCATCCCCGAGGGGTGGCAGGCCACCCAGGCGCGCCAGCGCGATCGGCAGCAACAGCCCGAACAGGTTCAGGCAGTAACAAAGCTTGAGCAGGAACGTGGCCCGTTTCATGTGGTCTGAGTCTTCTGAAGTGAAACGCCTCCCCGGCGCATGGTCGGCGCAGTCTAGCGAGCGGGCGGGATGCCGTCGCGCACCACGCGCCCCCTCTGTTGGGGGGTTTGTCGGCCGGCTGCGACAACAGTTGTGAGCGGCGGTGTCGTCAAGCCTGCTGACGCGGCCGGGCTGGACGACCTGCCGAGGCCATGGAGAATGGCGCCTTTTCCCTCTGCCGGAGCGCCCCGATGCCCCACCGCCACCTCGACACCCGCAAGCGCTGGCTCGCCCTGGCCGTGCTGTGCCTGGGCGTGCTGATGATCGTGCTCGACACGACCATCGTGAACGTCGCGCTGCCGTCGATCCGCAGCGACCTCGGCTTCTCGGAGACTTCGCTGGTGTGGGTGGTCAACGCCTACATGCTGACCTTCGGCGGCTTCCTGCTGCTGGGCGGACGGCTCGGCGACCTGTACGGCCAGCGGCGGTTGTTCCTGCTCGGCATCGCCGGCTTCACGCTGGCCTCGCTGGGCTGCGGGCTGGCGCAGTCGCAGGGGGTGCTGATCGTCGCGCGCGCGGTGCAGGGCCTGGCCGGCGCGGTGGTGTCGGCGATCTCGCTGTCATTGATCATGAATCTCTTCACCGAGCCGGCGGAGCGTGCGAAGGCGATGGGCGTCTACGGCTTCGTCTGTGCCGGCGGCGGCAGCATCGGCGTGCTGCTCGGCGGGCTGCTGACCGGCGCGCTGAGCTGGCACTGGATCTTCCTCGTCAACCTGCCGATCGGCATCGCGGTGGCGGTGCTGTGCCTCGTGCTGCTGCCGGCCACGCCGCCGGCCGCGCATGGCGCGAAGCTCGACGTGGCGGGCGCGGCGACGATCACCATCGCGCTGATGCTGGCCGTGTACGCGATCGTCAACGGCAACGAGGCAGGCTGGCTGTCGGCGCAGACGCTCGGGCTGCTGGGTGCGGCCGTCGTGCTGCTGGGTGCGTTCTTCGCGATCGAGTCGCGCGTGGCCGAGCCGCTGGTGYCGCTGTCGCTGTTCCGGCTGCGCAATCTGTCGACGGCCAACATCGTCGGCGTGCTGTGGGCGGCCGGCATGTTCGCGTGGTTCTTCATCTCGGCGCTGTACCTGCAGCTGGTGCTGGGCTACACGCCGATGCAGGTGGGGCTCGCATTCCTGCCGTCGAACCTGATCATGGCGGCGTTCTCGCTCGGGCTGTCGGCCAAGCTGGTGATGCGCTTTGGGTTGAAGAAGCCGCTGGCCGGCGGGCTGCTGGTGGCGGCGCTCGGGCTGGCGTTGTTCGCACGCGCGCCGGTCGATGGCAACTTCTGGATCGACGTGCTGCCGAGCATGCTGCTGCTCGGCGTGGGGGCAGGCGTCGCGTTCAACCCGCTGCTGCTGGCGGCGATGAGCGAGGTGCAGCCGCAGGATTCGGGGCTCGCCTCGGGCATCGTCAACACCGCGTTCATGATGGGCGGGGCGCTCGGGCTGGCGGTGCTGGCCAGCCTGGCGGCGGCGCGCACCGGCGCGCTGGTGTCAGCGGGCGCGGACCCGAAGGACGCGCTCACCGCCGGCTACCACCTTGCGTTCCTGATCGGGGCGCTGTTCGCGGCGGGCGGCGGCTTGCTCGGGGCCGCGCGGTTCACGAAGGTCGCGGCGCCGGCCGAGGGTCATACCGCGCACGCCGCGTGAGTCACCACCTACGCGATCAACTGGTGCACTCGAGTTGCAGCGACTGGATGTGGCCGCCGACGCCGAGCTTGGTGATCAGGCCACCTTCGCGGCTGTTGGGGCCGAAGGCGATGGAGCGGTCCTTGAACATCGCGTGCTCATAGACGCGCAGCGTGGCCTTGGGGCCGGTCACCAGGCTGTCGATCTCCTTCTTGAGCTGCCGGCCGTTCATCTTGTCGGCGCTTTCGAGCGACACCGGGCCGACCAGCGTCGCGACGTCGCCCTTGAAGTTGCGGTCGCCATAGAACTGGGCCCAGCAGCCCGATTCCAGCTCGGGGGTCGAGATCTGGACGGGCACCTGCACGATGACCGGCTGCGGGCGCGTGTCGCCGGTGGCCGTCTGCAGGTTGCTCGGCGTGGAGCTGCAGCCGGCCGCGATCAGGCCGGTGAGCAGGGCCAGGGACAGGGACGTGGTGGTGCTGTTCATTCGATTCCTCGTGAAGAGATGGCGGCCCCCGAACGGGGACCGTCGCTTCACGATGATCGATGGCGCAAGGCAGAGCGTCGATCAGACGCCAGCGCCTTGCGGTGTAGGCGGGCATCACCCCACCCTCACTTGCCTGCGTCGTCCTTCAACTGCGGCAACGCGGAGCCACCCGCCGACGTCAGCAGCCCGGCCTGCGCATACACCATCAGCTTCTCGCGCGTGTCGGCGATGTCGAGGTTGCGCATCGTCAGCTGGCCGATGCGGTCCAGCGGCGAGAACGGCGCGTTCTCGACCTTCTCCATCGACAGCCGCTCCGGCGCGTAGGTCAGGTTCGGGCTCTCGGTGTTGAGGATCGAGTAGTCGTTGCCGCGGCGCAGTTCCACCGTGACCTCGCCGGTGATCGCGCGCGCCACCCAGCGCTGCGCGGTCTCGCGCAGCATGATGGCCTGCGGGTCGAACCAGCGGCCCTGGTACAGCAGGCGGCCGAGCTTCAGCCCGTTCATGCGGTACTGCTCGATCGTGTCCTCGTTGTGGATGCCGGTCACCAGGCGCTCGTAGGCGATGTGCAGCAGCGCCAGCCCCGGGGCTTCATAGATGCCGCGGCTCTTGGCCTCGATGATGCGGTTCTCGATCTGGTCGCTCATGCCCAGGCCGTGGCGCCCGCCGATGCGATTGGCTTCGAGGAACAGCTCGACCGGGCCGGCGAAGGTCTGGCCGTTCAGCGCGACCGGCCGGCCCTCTTCGAAGCGCACCGTGACTTCTTCGGCCTTGACCGCCACGTCGTCGCGCCAGAAGGCCACGCCCATGATCGGGTTGACGATGCGGATGCCGCTGTTCAGGTGCTCCAGGTCTTTCGCCTCGTGCGTGGCGCCGAGCATGTTGGAGTCGGTGGAGTAGGCCTTCTCGGCCGACATCTTGTAGCCGAAGCCGGCCTTCGTCATGAAGGCCGACATCTCGGCGCGGCCGCCCAGTTCGTCGATGAAGAGCTGGTCCAGCCAGGGCTTGTAGATCTTCAGGCTCGGGTTGGTCAGCAGGCCGTAGCGGTAGAAGCGCTCGATGTCGTTGCCCTTGAAGGTGCTGCCGTCGCCCCAGATGTTGACGTCGTCTTCCTTCATCGCCGCCACCAGCATCGTGCCGGTGACCGCGCGGCCGAGCGGCGTGGTGTTGAAGTAGGTGATGCCGGCGGTGGAGATGTGGAAGGCGCCGGCCTGCAGCGCGGCGATGCCTTCATTGGCCAGTTGCAACCGGCAGTCGACCAGGCGGGCCTTCTCGGCGCCGTACTGCATCGCCTTGCGCGGGATCTCGTCGTAGTCGGGCTCGTCGGGCTGGCCGAGGTTGGCGGTGTAGGCATAGGGCAACGCGCCCTTGAGCTTCATCCAGTGCAGCGCGGCGCTGGTGTCCAGGCCGCCGGAGAAGGCGATGCCGACTTTCTGCCCGAGGGGCAGGTTCTGGAGGATGGTGGCCATCTGGGATCTTCGAGAGGAGGAAAGGGTCCGACGAGCGGGGCGGGCCGCTATTTTCGGTCTTTTTCAGTCCAGATCCCTTGCGAGGCCGAACAGTCCAGTCACGAAGGAGCAATCCCTGCCACATCGGCCAACATCAACCCTGCGCCTTCTTGCTCTTGTCATCTGGCGTGACGAACCCGATGGGCCGCTTGGGCGGATCGGGCGGCACCATCAGCTCGCGCAGCGCGTCGAACACCTGCTTGAGCTGATTGCGGGTGTTGCGGCTGAAGGTGTCGTGGTTCATGGCAAGTACTTCGGTCTTCTCTTCCAGCTCGGCCAGCCGCTTCGCCAGGTCGCTGTGCGTAGTCGCCAGTTCGCGCATGCGCACGAAGGCTCGCACCACGTATACCGACACCTCGATGGCGCGCGGGCTGCTCAGCAGGTTCGCGGCCATGATCGCCCCGTGCTCCGTGAAGGCATAGGGCAGGTACTTGCGATGCCGACCGCGCCCGCCTGATGCTGCGTCCAAGGTCGCAAATTGCGACCTTAGACCCGCCCACTCCTCGGCGGTGAGCTGAAACATGAAGTCGGCCGGGAACTTGGCCACATTGCGCCGAACCGCCTCGTTGAAACGCTTGGTCTCGACCTCGTAAAGCGCAGCCAGATCCGAATCCAGCAGCACGCGCTGGCCGCGCACGGTAGCGATGCGCAGCGTGATGGCGTCGAGTGCGAGCAGCTGTGTGCTCATCGGTATCAATTCTGAGTCTTGACGACGACTGAGGCGCCCGCCCCGCTGCGCCTCCTCGCCAACGCCGCCCCCTCCCCCAGCGCCTTCAGCTTCGCCTCCGCCACCGCCCGGCTCATCGGCGCGAGCCCGCAGTTCGTGCACGGGATCAGCCGCTCCTTCGGCACGAACTGCAGCGCGCGGCCGATGGTGTCGGCCACTTCTTCCGGCGTCTCGATGGTGTCGCTCGCGACGTCGATCACGCCGACCATCACGTCCTTGCCGGCCAGCAGCGCCATCAGGTCCGGCGGCACATGCGAATGGATGCACTCCAGGCTCACCTGGTCGATGCGGCTCGCGGCCAGCGCCGGGAACACCTTCTCGTACTGGCGCCACTCGTCGCCCAGCGTGTTCTTCCAGTCGATGTTGGCCTGGATGCCGTAGCCGTAGCAGATGTGCACCGCGGTCGTGCAGCGCAGCCCCTCGGCCGCGCGCTCCAGCGCCTTCACGCCCCACTCGGCCGCCTCTTCCATGTAGACGTTGAAGGCCGGCTCGTCGAACTGCACGATGTCGACGCCGTCGGCCTCGAGCGCCCGCGCCTCCTGGTTCAGCAGCTCGGCGAACGCGAAGGCCATCTTCACGCGGTCGCCGTAGAAGCGGTCGGCCACGGTGTCGACGATCGTCATCGGGCCGGGCAGCGTGAACTTGATCTTGCGCTGCGTGTGCGCCCGCAGGAAGCGCGC
The DNA here is from genome assembly GCF_054049715.1 of Rhizobacter sp. P5_C2. Classification (NCBI taxonomy): domain Bacteria; kingdom Pseudomonadati; phylum Pseudomonadota; class Betaproteobacteria; order Burkholderiales; family Sphaerotilaceae; genus Rhizobacter; species Rhizobacter sp. P5_C2. The sequence continues at coordinate 5,353 of NZ_JBFULV010000143.1, forward strand.
CTCGGTCTCGTGCACCCGGCCGGTCAGGCTCAGCGGCCCGACCACCTGCGGCACCATCGCCTTGTAGCGGTCGCGCCGGATGCCCATCTCGACCTTGTGCTCGAAGTCGATGCCGGCCACGCGCTCCAGGAAGCCGTGCACGAAGTGCTGGCGCGACTGCTCGCCGTCGCCGATCACCGACAGGCCGGCGTCTTCCTGGGTCTTGATCCACAGCAGCGTCGCATCGAGCTTGGCCTGCGCGAGCGCGGCGCCCTCGGCCTGCCACGTGGGCCACAGCTTGCCGGTCTCGGCGAGCCAGGCGGGTTTCGGCAGGCTGCCGGCGAGGGTTGCTTCGAACATCGAGTCATCTCCTGTAATGCGGTGACATCCCGACAGTGCAAGGCACACCGTCCTACGCACCGCCGGGATCGCGGCCGACTGCCGGCCTGCATGCGGGCCGCTACCGTGCCCTGTGCCGGCGATTGTCCGTCGCCTTCTGGAGATTGCCCTTGCCGACTTCACCTACTCCTTCGCGTGCCGTTCCACGTGCGCTGTTCGCCCGCGTGCTCGCCGTCGTGCTGATCCTGTCCGGCCTCGCGCTCGCCGGTGGCGGCGCGTGGCTGATCGCGCTGCGCGGCAGCCCGTACTACCTCGCGGCCGGTGCCGCCGCCCTCGCGAGCGGCGTGCTGCTGTGGCGCGGCCGCAGCGCCGCGCTGTGGGTGTTCGCCGGCTGGCTGCTCGCGACGCTGGTCTGGGCGCTGTGGGAATCCGGCCTCGACTGGTGGCCGCTCGCGGCCCGGCTCGACCTGCTGTTCGTGCTCGGCGTGCTGCTGGTGACGCCGTGGGTCGCGCGTTCGCTCGGCAGCACCGGCCTGGGCAGCGCGCGCGCTGCGCTGGCCACCGTGCTGATGCTGTCCGCCGGCATCGCGGTCGCGTCGTGGACCGTCGATCGCCACGACCAGGCCGGCAGCCTGCCCGCCGCCGCGGTGGTCAGCGATGCCGCGTCGGCCGTGCCTTCGGATGAATGGCACGCCTACGGCCGCACCGGCCACGGCCAGCGCTGGTCGCCGCTGAAGCAGATCACGCCCGACAACGTCGGCAGCCTGCAGCTCGCGTGGCAGTTCCGCACCGGCGACCTGCGCGGCCGGCCCGGCGACCCGGTCGAGACCACCTACGAGGTCACGCCGCTGAAGATCGGCAACCGGCTCTACCTGTGCACGCCGCACCAGTCGGTGGTGGCGCTCGACGCGACCACCGGCCAGCAGGTCTGGCGCTACGACCCGCTGATCCAGGGCGAGCTGGCGCTGCAGCACCTGACCTGCCGCGGCCTCGGCTACCAACCGCCGCGGGCCGATGCATCCGCTGCTGCAGCCTCGGCGCCTGCCACCGAGGCCGACACCTCGCCGCAACGCGTCGGCCTGCTGGTCGCCGCGACCAGCACCGGCGCGAAGGCCATCGACCGTTGCCCCGCCAAGCTCTTCATGCCGACCGCCGATGGCCGGCTGATCGCGCTCGACCCCGAGACCGGTGCGATCTGCCGCGGCTTCGGCAGCGGCCGCGGCCAGGTCGACCTGTGGGCGCACATGCCGAATCTGAAGCCGGGCTCGTACTACTCGACCTCGCCGCCGGTCGTCACGCAGAACCTGGTGATCATCGGCGGCACCGTGCTCGACAACGTGTCGACGAAGGAGCAATCGGGCGTGATCCGCGCGTTCGACATCGAGACCGGCGCGCTGGTGTGGAACTGGGATTCCGGCAACCCCGACGCGACCGCGCCGATCGCCGCCGGTGCGAGCTACACGCCGAACTCGCCGAACAGCTGGTCGATCTCCAGCGTCGACGAGGCGCTGGGCCTGGTCTACGTGCCGATGGGCAACCAGCCGCCCGACCAGTGGGGCGGGCAGCGCAGCGCGGCGGTCGAGACCTACTCGTCGTCGGTGGTGGCGCTGGAGGTCGCGACCGGCAAGGCGCGCTGGGTGTTCCAGACGGTGCACCACGACCTCTGGGACTACGACGTGCCATCCCAGCCCAGCCTCGTCGACCTCACGGTCGGCGGCGCGACGGTGCCGGCGCTGGTGCAGCCGACCAAGCAGGGCGAGATCTTCGTGCTGGACCGCCGCACCGGCAAGCCGCTGCTGCCGGTCGAGGAGGTGGCTGCGCCGCAGGGCGCCGCGACCGGCGACCACACCGCGCCGACGCAGCCGCGCTCGGCCGTGTCGTTCGAGCCGCAGCGGCTGGAAGGCCGCCACATGTGGGGCGCGACGCTGTTCGACCAGCTCGCCTGCCGCATCGCCTTCCACCGGCTGCGCTACGACGGGCGCTTCACGCCGCCGTCCGAAGGCGGCTCGCTGATCTACCCCGGCAACTTCGGCGTCTTCAACTGGGGCAGCATCGCGGTCGACCCGGTGCGGCAGGTCGCCTTCACGACGCCGACCACGCTGGCCTTCACGTCGACGCTGGTGCCGCGGCCGGATGCGACCAGCCTGATGGTGCAAGGCAAGGGCGAGCCGCAGGGGCCGCTGCCGGCGCTGAACGAGAACTTCGGCGCGCCGTACGCGGCGAAGATGAGCGCGTTCACGTCGCCGCTGGGCATCCCGTGCCAGCAGCCGCCGTGGGGCAACGTCGCCGGCGTCGACCTGCGCACCGGGCAGGTCGCGTGGAAGCACCGCAACGGCACGGTGCGCGACCTGTCGCCGCTGCCGCTGCCGTTCCGCATGGGGGTGCCGAACATCGGCGGGCCGATGATGACGGCCGGCGGCGTGGCCTTCCTGTCGGGCACGCTGGACGACTACGTGCGCGGCTACGACGTGACCACCGGCCGCGAGCTGTGGAAGCAGCGCCTGCCGGCCGGCGGCCAGGCGACGCCGATGACGTATGCCGGCACCGATGGCCGGCAGCTGCTGCTGGTGGTGGCGGGTGGGCACGGCTCGACCGGGACGAAGGCGGGCGACTACGTGCTGGCCTATGCCCTGCCCCGATGATCCGCCCCGCGGCCGCGTTAGCATGCCGGCTTTGCGTCCCCACAAGGAAATTCCCATGCAGACGACCGCCTCCGGCCTCCAATACGAAGACACCGTGCCGGGCACCGGCGCCGAAGCACAAGCCGGCCAGCAGGTCAGCGTGCATTACACCGGCTGGCTCTACAACAACGGCGTCAAGGGCGCCAAGTTCGACAGCAGCAAGGACCGCAACGACCCGTTCGGCTTCAACCTCGGCGCCGGCATGGTGATCAAGGGCTGGGACGAAGGCGTGCAGGGCATGAAGGTCGGCGGCACGCGCGTGCTGGTGATCCCGCCGCAGCTCGGCTACGGTGCACGTGGCGCCGGCGGCGTCATTCCGCCGAACGCGACCTTGATGTTCGAAGTGGAACTGCTCGGCGTCTGAATTCGTAGCCCGGATGCCAATCCGGGAGCGGCGGTCGAAGTGAGCAACGATCCCCGGATTGGCATCCGGGCTACGACAACCCCATGACCGTCCAGTACGACATCACCCACACGACGACGTACCGCTACGCGAAGCCGGTGCGCTTCGGCGAGCACCGCGTGATGTTCCGCCCGCGCGACAGCCACGACCTGCGCGTGCTCGCGACCGACCTGAAGGTCAGCCCCGAGGCGAGCGTGCGGATGATCCAGGACCCGTACTCGAACTCGATCGCGCTGGTGCAGCCGCTCGGCGAAGCGTCCGAGCTGAGCTTCGTCTGCTCGTTCACGATCGAGCATGCAAGCAGCCACAACCTCGAGCTGCCGCTGTCGCCGTCGGCCGAGTTCTTTCCGTTCTCGTACTCGGTCGACGAGCGCTTCGACCTCGAGCACTACCTGCGCCCGCACCACGACGACCCGCACGGCAAGCTCTCCGCCTGGGCGCGCCAGTTCGTCCGCACCGACGGCCCGACCGGCACCCGCGACATGCTGGTGCGCATGAACCAGCACATCCGCGACCACTTCACCTACGCCGACCGCGACGAGGAAGGCACGCAGGACCCGCTGAAGACGCTGGCGCTCAACACCGGCAGTTGCCGTGACTTCGCGTTGCTGATGATGGAGGCGGTGCGGCGGCTGGGCGTCGCGGCCCGCTTCGTCTCGGGCTACCTCTACGACCCGGCGCTCGACCCGGCCGGCCGGCAACACGACGGTGCAGATGGTGCTGCAGACGGCCACGACACCGTGCCCACCACCGGTGCCGGCGCGACGCACGCCTGGCTGCAGGCCTACCTGCCCGGCGCGGGGTGGCTGCCGTTCGATCCCACCAACAACCTGCTCGGCGGCTCGCAGCTGGTGCGCGTCGGTGTCGCACGCGATCCGAAGCAGGCCGCGCCGATCTCGGGCAGCTGGTTCGGCGATGCCGATGCCTACATCGGCCTGCAGGTCGACGTGACGGTCACGCGGACCGGCTGACCCCGCTCCGCTCCCCCACGCGCAGCCTCAGGCGCGCGACGCCGGCCGGTGCCCATGGGCGAACGGCGGGCGACCGACCGGATCGTCGTTCTCGTTCTCGTGCGGCTCGCCACCGCTGGCCATCGCGTGGTATTCCTCCATCAGCTTGGCCTTGCGCGACGCGAGCCGCGTGCCCACGGCCTTCAGGTCGACCTTGGCCTTCTTCGCCTTCGGGAAGATCTTGCTGTGCTCTTCCTCGACGTGCGCATCGATGTGCTTGCCGAGCACGATGACCTTCGCATCGAACTGGTCGTCGGCCGGCGTCATCGCCGAGATCTCGGCGATCAGCTCGCGCGCGCTCGCATGCTCGACCTCGGCCTGGTCGACCAGCGCGTCATCGGCGATCGCGGCGCGCACCGCCGGGTAGAAGATCTCTTCCTCGATCTGGCCGTGCACCGTCAGCTCGGTGCAGATGCGCTCGGCCACCGCGCGGCGTTCGCCGTCGGTGTTGCTGCGGTCACTGAGCTGGTGGAACGCGATGAACAGCTTCTTGATCGCGATGTGGTCGGCCTTCAGCATCTCGATGGCGTCGAAGCGCGATGGCTTCGCGCGGGGGCGGGGAGCGGCTGGCATGGTGGTCTCCTTTCAATGCGGCTTCAACATGGATTGACTGCATTCAGGCGAGCGTGGCCACAACCCGGTGCCGTGCACCGTCATCGACAAATGGCACGCCGCCCTCGGGGGGAACGGGGTTCCCGTCGTGCTGCAGCGACCAGGTGCCCTGGCCCTGCTCGCGTCGCGACGGGTTGTTGACTTCGACTTCGTAGACGGTCTTGCCACGGCGCAGCGTGACGCTGAAGCCCGGCCATGCGGCCGGCACCACCGGCGCGACATGCAGCACGCCGTCGCGCACGCGCACGCCCAGCAGTTCTTCGATGCCGATGCGCCAGTACCAGCCGGCGGCGCCGGTGTACCAGGTCCAGCCACCCTTGCCGGTATGCGGCGATTCGCCGTAGATGTCGGCCGGCATCACGTAGGGCTCGACGCGGTAACGCTGCACCGCGAGCCGCGAATCGCTCTTGCCGATCGGGTTCAGCATCGCGTACAGCGGGTAGGCGCGGCCGGCATCGCCGAGGCGAGCGAAGGCCATCGCGGTCCAGACCGCCGCATGCGTGTACTGCCCGCCGTTCTCGCGGATGCCCGGCACGTAGCCCTTGATGTAGCCGGGGTCGTGCGCGGTCTTGTCGAAGCTGGGCGTGAACAGCCGGATCAGCTCCGACTCGCGGTCGATCAGCATCTCGTCGACCTTCTCCATCGCATCGCGCGCCCGCTGCGGGTCGCCGCCGCCGGCGATCACCGCCCAGCTCTGCGACAGCGAATCGATGCGGCATTCGTCGTTCGACGCCGAGCCGAGCGGCGTGCCGTCGTCGAAGTAGGCGCGGCGGTACCACTGGCCGTCCCAGGCGTTCGCGTCGACCGCGGTCATCAGCTCCTGCGACAGCAGCGTCCATTCGGAGACCAGGTCGGCGCGCTCGCGGCGCATCGCGATCGGCATGAACTCGTCGAGCACCGACTTCAGGAACCAGGCCATCCAGACGCTCTCGCCCTGGCCCTTCCAGCCGACCCGGTTCATGCCGTCGTTCCAGTCGCCGCAGCCCATCAGCGGCAGGCCGTGCACGCCGCGCCCGCGGCTCACCTGGATGGCGCGCACGCAGTGCTCGAACAGGCTCGCGCTCTCGTGCGAGACGGTCGGCTCGAAGTACTGGCTCTCCTCGTGCGGCGGCAGCTGCGGGCCCTCGAGGAAGGACACCGTCTGGTCGAGCACCGCGGCGTCGCCGGTCACCGACACGTAGTACGCCACCGCGTACGGCAGCCACAGCCGGTCGTCCGAGAAGGTGGTGCGCACGCCCTTGCCGCTCGGTGGGTGCCACCAGTGCTGCGCGTCGCCCTCGACGAACTGCTGGGCGGCCGCGCGCAGCAGGTGGTCGCGCGCGAAGCCGGGCCAGGCATGCACCAGTGCCATCACGTCCTGCAGCTGGTCGCGGAAGCCGTAGGCGCCGCCGGCCTGGTAGAAGCCGCAACGGCCGAGGCAGCGGCTGCTCAGCACCTGGTAGAGCAGCCAGCGGTTCAGCATCAGGTCGAGCGAGCGGTCGGGCGTGCGCACCTCGACGGCGCCGAGCAGCTCGTCCCACTGCGCCTTCACGTTCGCCAACGCCTGGTCGGCGTCGCGCGTGGTCATACGCACCAGCTCGTCGGCGCCGGCGAGACTCGCCGCCTGGCCGAACGAGAACACCACCACGTCGGACTCGCCCGGCTCCAGCTTCAGCTCGACCTGCATCACCCAGCACGGGTCGGGGCCGACACCGGCCGCCTGGCGCAGCGTGCGCTGCGACTCGAGCGCCTGCGGCGCGCCCAGGCCCTGGCCGATGCCGATGAACTCGGCGCGGTCGCAGGTCCAGCCGCTCACCGGGTGCGAGCTGCCGAGCCACGCGATGTCGCGCCCGAAGTCGGCGTTCATCGGGTTGCGGGCGTACAGCGTGGTGGTCGCGTTGCGCCCGGCCCAGGTCGACAGCAGGTCGACCTTGCCGCTGCGGTTGTCGCCCAGGCACAGGTTGACGTAGAGCGTCAGCGTGATCGTGCGGCGGCGCGCGCTGCGGTTGGCCACGCGCAGGCGCATCAGCTTGGCCGGCCGGTCCCACGCGACGAAGTGCGTCAGCTCCGATTCGATCCCCTCGGCCTGCGTCGTGAAGCGGCTGTAGCCCGCCCCGTGCGCGCATTCGTGCGTCGCGCCGGGCGCGCTGCGCGGCTGCGCGGTCGGCGTCCAGTAGGCGCCGGTCGCGCGGTCCTGCAGGTAGAGGATTTCCGACGACGGGTCGACCAGCGCATCGTTGGACCACGGCGTCAGCTGGTTCTCGCGCGCATTGATGCGCCAGGTGAAGGCCGAGCCGCTCTCGGACACCAGCGTGCCGATCTGCGGACTCGCCATCACGTTGACCCACGGTGCCGGCGTCATGCGGCCCGGCGGCAGCACGATGCGGTACTCCTTGCCGTCGGGCGTGAAGCCGCCGGTGCCGTTGAAGAACTGCAGCTCCGCGGTGGCGGTCGGCTCGGCCGGTGCCCCGCCCTGCGCCAGCGGCGCGCGCAACGGCATCGCCTGCGGCAGCGGCAGCAC
>NZ_JBFULV010000144.1:0-12858 GCF_054049715.1 Rhizobacter sp. P5_C2
GGTCTGGGTCTGGCATCGCAACGGCCTCAAGCCGCACCTGCAGACGACGTTCAAGCTCTCGCGCGACCCCCGCTTCAAGGACAAGCTGGTGGACGTGGTGGGGCTGTACTTGAACCCGCCAGAGCGCGCACTGGTGCTCAGCTGCGACGAGAAGAGCCAGATCCAGGCGCTGAACCGCACGCAGCCGGGCCTGCCGATGAAGGCCGGACGCGCGGGCACCGTCACCCACGACTACAAGCGCCACGGCACGACCACGCTGTTCGCCGCGTTGAACACGCTGGACGGCACCGTGATCTCGATGTGCCAGCAACGCCACCGGCACGAAGAGTGGTTGAACTTCCTGCGCCTGATCCAGCGGCGCACGCCCAAGCACCTGACGCTGCATCTGATCGTGGACAACTACGCCACCCACACGCACCCTGACGTGCAGGCATGGCTGGCCAGGCACCCGCGCTTCGTCATGCACTTCACGCCCACCAGCGCCTCGTGGCTGAACATGGTCGAGCGCTTCTTCCGCGACATCTCCGAGAACCGCATCAAGCGCGACAGCTTCACCAGCGTCGCCGAGCTGGAGCTGGCCATTGATCTCTACATCGAGCATCACAACGCCGATCCCAAACCCTTCATCTGGACCGCCAGCGCCACAGACATCCTCGCCAAGGTCACCCGCGCCAAGGCAGCTCTCGATCGTGTCGCTAAATAGGTTCATTTAATTCAAGCGCACCACACTAGGGGTTTCGATCGGCTTATCCCAGAACGTTGTATCAGGCGTGACAAACAAGGATGAGATCGCGAAGGCGATAGCGAGCGACCCCGCGTCGTACATCCGATTGGCGATCTTCCTAACCTGCTTAGCGACATTGCTCTCCTGGTTCCTGTCGGTGGGAGTCGGTGTGACGGGCCAACGGGCCGGGATTTTGTGGACATCACGCAATACCTACAGCCTTTCGCGGCTACAGCTCACGTTGTGGACCTGGCTGATCATGTCCACGTTGATGGCCGTGGTGGTCTGCCGCATGTGCAAGCTCTTCTTTCCTATAGAGGCTGGTGGCATCGATGGCGCCATGAATCTGATCATTCCGAATGAACTCCTTCAGGTCATGGGTATCAGTCTCGGCTCTGCCGCCATAACGCCGTTGATTCTGGCGTCGAAATCACAGCCAACACCGTCCAGTACGTTGCAGACCGGCGTAAGTTCAACGCCGGTTTCGAACGCCCAGCTGGATGCGGCCGCTGATCGCGTTGGCGCGCCCTTGCAGGCCATGGGAACCGTCATGGTGCGGGATCCGAACTCGCCGCCGCTTTTCAAGGACTTTTTTCAGGGCGATGAGATCGCGAAGGCAGGTTTGGTGGACATGGGCAAGGTCCAGCAAGCAATCGTGACGATTGTGCTGTTCGGATCTTACCTGGCCATGGTGCTGAACATGTTCTACACGGGTGATGTGAGCGCGCACCCGAAGATGCCTGGCACGACCGAATTGCCTGCCCTGTCGCAGACCTTCGTAAACCTGTTAGGCATCAGCCAACTCGGCTATCTCGCTTTGAAGGCGACGCCTGCTGCTGCAACCACGTCCACCAATGCAGGTGCATTGTCCGATCCGACGACCCCAGTTGCATTGCCCAGCCAAGTGCTGCCGCGGCCACTCCCACCAGACATACGTCCGCTGCAAAAGCCCGCCGGCTCCTGATCTTCTCGTAGTGAACATCCAAGCCTCCAGGCATCTAGCTCTGGGTACCTAGGGGAAAACAATGGCAGCTTTTGTTTGCGGCGATCAGATCCGGCTCTCCTCGTACTTTACTCCCGGCACTGCCACCTGCCTGGTTGCTTTTCCTGAGCTGCCAGACCAAGTCCTGATGCTCACCGCAGGTCATGTTGTCGTCAGCTCGCAGGCTCAACCTGGCAATGTCATCCTGGACAACGCGACCGGTGAAGCGCTCGGAACGCTGTTCTCTTGGACGGATATTGACGGTAGTCCGACGTCGGATGCGGCTTTGATCTGGGTTGATCCCGCCAAGGTGTCGACCATGATCCGCGGGATGACGATTCCCAAAGGTATCAATCCACAACCCGCCAAGGGTGACGTAGTTCGCATCATGCCTGCTCAGGGTGGCTCGCAACCCCGCATCGCCACAATCAAAGCTGTTGGACAGAACCTCAATCTACAGTCAGGTGGACCGGGCTGGACCGAGAATCCTATCCTTCCCTATCAGGGCCAGATACTGACCGATCACATGATCACCGAAGGTGGAGACAGCGGGGCGCTTGTGCTTGACATGCAGGACAGGGCAGTCGGTATGGTCGTAGCAGGAAGCTTGGACAACGGCACCATCATCACGCCCATCGCGGCGATCCTGCAGAACAAGGCCTGGCGCGGCATGACCCTGGGTCTGTTGAGCAGCATACCGGACAGTGCCGTCGCTCCTCCTCAGCTAGCGCCCGCCGTCGATACCACGGACAACGCGCCAGCACCCACGCCTATTCACGATCCAGTTCCTGAGCCAGTTGCCAAGCCTGTTCTCGCACCTGCTCCTGTGCAGCAAGATACTACGGTGACAGACTATGCGGTCGTTGATCCTGACTCGCTGTCTGGCATGAAATTCGAACCCACGTCGCCGGAGGAATTCATCAGGCTTCTAACGGCCGCAGCCTTGGATTGCATGCAGCATTCGCAGGTGCCGGCAAGCTTCACGATTGCGCAAGCTGCGCTTGAATCCAGCTGGGGAAAATCTAAGCTGTCCACTGAAGCCAGAAATCTGTTTGGCGTCAAGGCCGACAAATCCTGGAAGGGTGAAACGGTGACGATGTACACCCGCGAATTCGTCAACGACCAGCCCGTTATGGAAGAGGCTCGTTGGCGGAAGTATCCTGACCTTCAATCCTGCATCGATGACCACGCCAGGTTCTTCCACGACAACAAGCGCTACAAGGATTGCTTCTTGAATACCGATGGTGCGGGCTTTGCGGCTGCGGTCCACCTGGCCGGCTACGCAACGGACGCAAACTACGCGAACAAGCTGATCTCGATCATCAAAAAGCGCAACTTGGACCACTTGGATCAGGTCGCTCAGCCCTCATGAGGCGATATTCCAGCGCCGAGTCTTGCGTGTGCGGCGAGTACAAAGTTCTCCTGCAGCCCTGATGACCCATGGTAAGGGGCTGGCCATTCCATCTTGAAGCCCCGATAGGGTCATAGGAGTCTCGTGTCCACCTCAACTCTTGGTGGACACGTGAACACTATCCTTGCCAACAAAGTCGACGGCCGTCGCCGCCGACGCCTGCACAGCGACGAGTTCAAGGCCGATGCCGTCGCGGCGTGCGTGCAGCCAGGCATGTCGATGGCAGCCGTGGCGATGTCGCGCGGTGTCAATGCGAACTTGCTGCGGCGCTGGGTGCGGCTCGCGGAGGGGCAGCCCGAGCCGCGCACGGAAGAAAGCCGGTCGGCGGCGGTTGTGGCGGCTTCGACGCAGACGCCGGCCTTCATGGCGCTGCCACTGCCAGCGCCCACGCCGTCCTCGTGCGACATCCGCATCGAGCTGCGCCGCGGCGCCACGACGATCTCGCTGGCGTGGCCTGCCGAGGCGGCCGGCGAGTGTGCGGTCTGGATGCGCGAGCAGTTGCGGTGATCCGCGTCGATGCGATGTGGCTGGCCGTGGAGCCGGTGGACATGCGTGCCGGAGCCGACCGCCTGCTGGCCCGGGTGGTTGAGGTCTTCGGCGCTGCGCGCGCCCACCACGGGTATCTCTTCGCCAACGCGCGCGGCACGCGCGTCAAGCTGGTCGTGCACGATGGCTTCGGCGTGTGGTGCGCCACGCGCCGGCTGAACCAGGGACGCTTCGTCTGGCCGAGTACCAATGCGACGGCATTGCCCGCACTCACACGCGCGCAGTTCGACGCGCTCGTGCTGGGCCTGCCGTGGCAGAGGCTCGAGCAGATGAGCGTCATCACGCGCGTGTGACGCGCAGCTGCGCACGCACCCGGGAGGGCCGGTGCGCAGCAATTCGAAGATGCCCCGATGCAGCGCTCCCGCAAGGCCCTCCACAATGGCGGCATGCTCGACGCGAACACGCTCAACGCCGAAGACCTGAAGGGGCTGAGCAAGAGCGCCGTCATCGAGTTGGCGCTGCAACTGCTGCAGGCCAAGGACGAGGAGCTCGCCGCCAAGAGCGAGCAGCTCAGCGCCAAGGACGAAGCGCTCGTGCGCCGCGATCGCGAGATCAAGTTCAAGGAGGCGAGGATCGAGCGCCTGACCTTCGAGCTTGCACGCCTGAAGGCCTGGCGCTACGGGGCCCGCACCGAGGCGATGAACGCCGAGCAGCGCCGTCTGTTCGAGGAGACGCTGGCTGAAGACCGGGCGAGCCTGGAAGAGCAGTTGCGCGCGCTGCAAGGCGAGGACAAGCGCCCCGAACCGCTGCCGCCGGCCGACAAGAAGCGCCCGCCGCGCCGCCAGGCGTTGCCGGAGCACCTGCGCCGCGTCGAACACCGCCACGAGCCTGAGGACACGACCTGCGCGTGCGGCCAGCCGATGACGCGCATCGGCGAGGACGTGAGCGAGCGGCTGGACATCGTGCCGGCGGAGTTCTTCGTGCACCGTCACATCCGGGGCAAGTGGGCCTGCAAGTGCTGCCAGACGCTTGTGCAGGAGCCGGTGGAACCGCAGGTCATCGACAAGGAGATGACCAGCGCGGGCCTGGTCGCACACGTGCTGGTCAGCCGCGTCGTCGACCACCTGCCGTACTACCGGCAGGAGCAGATCAATGCGCGCTCGGGCGTGCACACGCCGCGCTCGACGCTGGCGGCGTGGTCGGGCGCGGGCGGCGCCAGCTTGATGCCGCTGTACGACGCGCACCGCGCGTTCATCCTGAGCGCGCCGGTGCTGCATGCCGACGAGACGCCGGTCAACATGCTGGACCCGGGCGCGGGCAAGACGGCCAAGGCCTACGTCTGGGCCTACGCACGGGGCGAGCACGACGCGGTGCCGGGTGTCATCTACGAGTTCTGCACGGGTCGCGGTTCGAAGTACCCCATCGCCTTCCTCGACCGATGGAGAGGCACGCTGACGTGCGACGACTACGGCGGCTACGACGCTGCGCTCAAGCTCGAAGGGCGCATCGAGGCCGGCTGCCTGGCGCACGCGCGGCGCAAGTTCGACGAGCTCGCGCGCGTGAACGCCAGCGCGGTCGCGGCGCAGGCCGTCGCGCGCATCGCCAAGCTGTACAGGGTTGAAGCGCAGGCCCGAGACGCTCAGGCCCGAGAGATGACACCCAAGCAAAGACTGGAACATCGGCAACAGCACGCCAGGCCGCTGTGGGACGAGCTGCACGTGTGGCTGCGCCTGGAGCGCACGCGCGTGCCCGACGGCGGTGCGATCGCCAACGCGCTGGACTACAGCCTCAAGCGCTGGGAGGCACTCGGGCGCTTCCTGCTCGACGGCGCGGTGAGYATCGACAACAACCACATCGAGAACCTCGTGCGGCCGTGGGCRATGGGRCGCAAGGCGTGGCTGTTCGCGGGAAGCGAKCTCGCRGGKMAGCGTGCGGCGATGGTGATGAGCCTGGTGCAGTCGGCCAAGCTGCACGGGCACRACCCCTGGGCCTACATGAAGGACGTGCTGCAGCGGCTGCAGATGCACCCGAACCGCCGCATCGACGAGCTGTTGCCGCACCGGTGGACGGCTGCGGCCACGCGAGAAACTACGGGTTCATGAAGAACATCGAAGCACTGATCGACGACGGCGGCGACATCACGTTGGGCCACATCCAGGGTGTTGGCTGCGCGGCGACGGCCGCTGACGACCACAACGCCCTGGCAATGCTCGCACGCCGCGATGGTGAGACGCTCAACGCGTTGCTCAAGCGACTGGATCGCGCCATCGGGCGGTACTACGACGACGGCGAAACCACCGACGAGATCAACCCGCCTTGATCGGCGCCGTCGTCAAGACGGGATGCCTGGCCGCTTACCGCAAAGCAGCATCCAGGCTGGCCGCAGCTTCGTCGGCAGAGGGCACCAGATGCCGCCGAGTCCCGAACAGACGATAGGGCATTCCGATCGAACACAGGGCGTTGTGAAGCGCGAAGCTCAGCGCGATACCCTCACCATGCTGAGGGTACACCGCTGCACATGCATCGCGCAGGACTCGAAATGCCGGGTGCGAGAACAGATTCTCCGGACCAGGCGGAGGCAGCGACCACACCGTTGAGACCGCCTCGCGAATGGAGGGGGGAACAGTGTCTGATACTCCTGCTGGCTGCAATATTGCGGTCTCCATCGTAGGGAACCGTACGCCTCCGAGCGTGCCGACCTCGGTCGCAAGCCTTGAGCGGGAAGCATGAACCCTCTATCGCCACTCGGGACGCATGAACTTAAGCACCAAATCAACGCTGACTGTATCCCCAAGATCCTCGAGGGTCGATTCGCCCATGTCACCCTGGCCACCAGCCATGGCCCAAAGCACACCTGCATGATTCGCAGGCAGCATGCCTGCTACGCGTTGGGCGAGCACGGCATCCCTTTGAGAAAGGACCGAGATCGTCAACAGCAGCAACACCCTCCGCTGGGGATGCATCGCGAGTTCTTCCGCAATACTCAAAAGTTGCTCGATACCACCACTCAAGGACGCCAGCAGCAGCAACCAAGTCGCAACGCCATGGAGCCTCGTCTTTATGAGATCCGGAGTGACTTTCGCGACGACTTCGGGCACCACGTGTTGGCATTGAGCCCCCAATGCATTTGCTGCAGCACGTCTGACGGTGGCGCTACCCGGTGCCACTGCCAAATCGAACAGGCGTTCCTGATACCCAGCATCTGCCAAACGTACAAGCTGCTCGAAGATCGAAAATCTGACCCTCGGATCACGCGTCCCCATGGCAATGCCGTATAGCGCGTCGGCCGTCGCGGCATCGACGCTGCCCAGTTTCGCGATCGCGGTGATAGCCAACCGCGCGATGGGGTAGTAGTCATCCTGGTCGCGATAGGAGGAATCCGGAGACCACTTGTCGACGGCTAGCTTTAGCAAGGTTGGTACGTGGGCGTCATGCGGCTTCTCCTGGAGAACCTCGGCAAGAGCGCGGCGAACCGGACTTCCTCGAGATGCAGCCAGAGCGAGTAGGGGCGGCGAAAGTCGCGGCGACTGCGTCGCAGCGAGGTGGCGTAGGGAAAGCGCCACCACGTACGCGAATCGGTGGGACAAGCCTGCCTCGATTTCCTCGGTCATACCATGCCGGATAGCCGCCTCGATGGCACCTACACAGTGGCCCACCTCTTCGGACGCAGCCAATATCCACCGGACATCCTCTGGAAGGAACATGGCTGTCTGCTTGTCGATCCGCACACGAAGCCAACGCACTACCTCGCTTGGGTTCCGGGCCGCTGCGAGCCATTGGCTCGTAGGAAGCGACAGACTGATGGCAGTCTCACTGTCCAGTGCGCGAATGAGGTCGCAGACTTCCTGAACCTTCGGCTCCAGTCCTTGGTACGCCAGCTCCAGCGCGTCGCGGATCGCTGTACCTTCGCGCCACGACTGACTTGGCACATTTGGTAGTGGCAGCAGCTCGCGCCGCGCTTCACGAACCCGCATCTCGCCCAGTTCCTCTGCGATTTCAATGATGCGTCCATCCCGACTGCGTTGTGCCAGCGTGCGCACCGCGTCTCCGACGGCGGCCGGGTCGTGCAATGCCAGGCAAGTCAACGCCGCCTGCCGAGCACTCGAACTTCGATGCCCATCCAGCACCCGCCGCAGCAAACGATCCTCGAATGAAGAAGAACCAACCGCGGTAGCGGCGCCCCAGAGATACTCCTCCTCGTCATGTCCGAGGCCCATGGCGAACGCAGCGGCAACCTCGTCGGGATCTGGTTTGATGTCGCGCGAAAGCGATCGGAACCAGTAGGGAAGCAATGACACAACATGCCGATGCTCCGCGATACCCCGCCAGTTGGCGTCGCCTCTCAAGTGATCGACATATGCCTCAAGAAACTCACGGGCCGTGTAGCCACTGTCATCAGTGGCAATGTGCTCGGCATAGCCTTCGCTGTACACATCGTTGTCGAGGTCCAGGCGCACTTCGGCGGCTCGCTTGAGTTCTTCGGCGCTAGGGGTGAGCACCTGCACCGCCTCATCGACTATGGCCTCAAAACCAGAGACATCAGCCAAAGCGCCAGCAGCGATGACCCGTCCATTATTCGTTACGCCATAGAACACCGAGCGGGCCGCGGCTTGCCGGAACGCTGGGGTCAAGTCACCTGCAAGCCGGGCCACTTCGGTGACGAACTCCTCATGAAAAGTATCGCGGCTTTCCGGCAAAACGTCCCGAATGAAGGTCTCGATCAGAGACTTGACCGCTGGATCCGCCCTCATTCTGGCGCGCCAGATTTCGTCATGGTCTGGAGCGCCCCAGAAGCTGAACCCGGGGAACGACGTGTCAGGCCGGTGAAGCAGGAATCGCGCGACCTCAGCCAGGTTGCAGCTGCTTGAACCTGCCGACGCTGCAAGCCCCATGTTCTCCTCCAGCGTCTTGCCGCCACGCTGCAGTTCGGTCGCCAGCCAGGCGTCGATCCGGCTCTGCGCCTGAGCGCTGACGGAGGGTTTCAGTTCAGCCGTTCGATCCGTGGCGTGCAGAACGCGAGCAGCGATGGCCGCCGCCCAAGCGCCACCAAGGCCATTGCCAACGAGAAGCACCTCAATCAGTCGCTCAAATGTGCGTCTCACGACGAGCGGATGGCGCAACAGCGCCTTCTCGATGCCCGCTTCGACCCGGGGATGGTAGTAGGTGACCAAATCTTCGACCTGCCGTAAGTTGCGAGCAGCGACGAAGAACTGAACTAAGGGTCGCACGCCACGGTCCAGCTGAGCATCCAGGTCCGCGAGTGGCCCCTCGATCTGAAGGAGTAGCGGCATAGACAACTTGTCAGTCGCCTTCAGAAGCGCCCACACCACGGCTGCGGACCGGACATCGCCCCGCCCCTCAATCTGATCGATAACCGTCCGCTCGATAGAGTCCTGGTGCGCCCGGCGAATGGCCTCACCAACCAGTGCGCTCGAACTCTTCTTGATATCGCCATCGATGGTCGGCAGCGCATCGAAGTACTTCTGGATCTCAAGGGGCGTCGCCAGCTCTGCCAGCACTGCCTTTTCGCTTTGCTTCGCCACTGTCCGCAGGTCACGAGGCAGCGCGTCGATCCACCCCCGGTAGAGACGCTGCCGCTCGCGCGGGCCGTAGTGCTCCGCTTCGATCGCTACCACCCAGGGCTTGACCGTTTCCATCGCCCCGGCCGCCTGGGCGACATCTAAGCGGCTCGTCGCAATGACCATGCAGTCATGCCGCGCCTGAGCGAAAAGTTGCGCGAGCTGATCATTCCAGGGGCGACTCGCCGGATCGAAGTCATATCGACCCCATGGGTCCTCGATGTCATACAGCACTGGCCCGAGTGTGCGGTCCTCTTGCATCTGCTTGGGGCCTCGCGTGATGGACACCCGAGCCAGACCCGGCACCTCGGCGGAAAGCTCTTCGAAGAGCTTGCGTGTGGCCATGGTCTTGCCCGATCCGGACTGACCGACTACTAGCGCTGCGGAGCGTTCTCGCATGCGGGTGCGCAGCTCCTGCCAGTTCGTGGGATATACATAGCGGTCGAGCTCGGGGGAACTCGCGATGTATCCATCGTGCTCTCTGATGACGCGTTCCAGTTCGTCACGGGTCCAGCGCCCACCCCCTGCGCCTCGGATGCGCACGCGCGACTCCTGCCGCAATCTCTCAATGCATTGAGCCAGGCGAGCCTTCGGCACTCGAAAGCTCTCCGTCAGCAACAACTTGATGTCCGTTGCGAGTCGCTCATCGTCCTGATTGGCGATGACCGCCACGCGTCCGGACGCTCCGCTCGGCAAGATTGCCGCGATGGAAGCAGGCATCTTTCCTGGAATCGGCCAGCTTCCTGGATGCCGGACTCCCAGGTCGCGCGCGCCACCGTTGAGCGCCGCATTGGTCACGAGTAGGTATCGGGCATGAGGATCTACCAGTCGCTGCTTGGCGGAAGGCCTGGCTGCGCCATGCTCCAACAGCGCCTTCACACCGAGGACCGTCCATGCGTCGCCAGTCCTTCTCTTGGCTTGCACGATCAGGCGATATCCCTCCAAGCAAGTCGTACTCGTGAGGCGGCCCGGCTCACATGGCGCCAACTCCGCCTCCAAGTCCTCTTCGCTCGCGGGCTCGATCGTGACCTCCCTGGCCAGATGACTCGCCAAGACCAGATCGAGCGCAAGCCAGACCGACACATCGACCTGATAGTCGTACCCAGCGATGGAATATCCGCCCGACCCGGTTGTGGATTCGTCAGTCATGCTGGAAGTTCTAAGGCTCATGTCTGCGCGTCCCCGTTCATGGACAACGTCAGCGAAATTTACTATTGTCTAGTTGTCTCCCAGCGCCGCCTCAAGTCGGGTGCCGCAGTCACGCAGCAGTGGTATGGAACCGACGCTGCTTCAGACAACAAGATTTCCGGAATCACTCATTTCGCCAACCCTCGCATGATGAGAAGTAGCTTGAACTAGCCATGCAAATGGGTCAAAGTGCTCGCCGGCCCCGGCGGGCCCAGCAAGACGTAGACGTCACCACATTCTTCGGCCTCAACGGTGAGAACGGGGTAGACCCTGCCGAGGTCCGCGTACCTTGCCCATACGCCCGGCCCGCGCCGGTCGCTAGGCGGTGCCGACAATGCGGCAAAGGCTTTGGACCCAGCTTTGATGTGCTCGATGCTTTTCAGTCGACCCGCATAACCCGTAGCCTGATTCTTTGCGTTCTGCTGGTGGTGCTTCACATCGAAGCACTTCACACGCAGCCGCGCCTGTGGATTCGGGTGAGCTTTAAGCCACTGGTTCGGCTCCGACCATAGTTGCATGAAGATCATGCCTGTCGGGCTCACTGCGTACCAGGCATTGAGCGGCGTGCTATATGACTTCAGTCCATGCACACGGAGAAATTCGGTGATGTTCAAGATGACAAATCCAGCATCTGAATCTTCGATACGGTCACCTGCAGCCGGTACTCGAGCAATTCGACATCCTTGATGCTAGAGCAAGCGAGAATCAGGTCCTCGGACATCGTTCGGCAGACGATGATGCCGCGCACCCGCTGCCCAGGTTCCGCAAGTTCTTTACGGACCCAGTTGACGTAGCGCAGCAGTTGTCCGACCACCCTGTCATAACCCTTCTCCACCTTCAATTCAAGCACTACGAAGTTGCCCGCCTTGTCTTTGGCCAGGATGTCGATACGCCGGCCTCCTCCTGCGGGGTATTCGAAGCCTGAAATGTCCTCGTCCTGGAAGAGTGTGAGCCCGGGCTCAATGAGTTGGAGGTTGTCAGCGAGATAGCGTTGCAGATCCTTTTCCAGAGCGAAGTGGCTCGAGCCGGCAAGCGTGGCATCAATAGCCGCCTCAGCATCGTCGTCCTCTTCGTCCACTGATACGACGCTGCCGCCGGCGCCGGCCATCTGAACTTTGCGTCCTTGGTGGAGTGGCGCCGGATCGACCCCTGGCTCGTAACGTCGATACTCCCTCGACCCGACTCTGAACAGCAAATCATCGGTAGCATTAGTCGAAGGGTGGTGCAACCGATTTGCATCGTTCGTTGAAGCTTGGACCAGGTGCGCATTGACGCTGCCAGGCTTCAACTTCGGATAGCGCTCAGCGAACCAAGCGACTGCACGTTGTGCATTGAAGGTCTCACCAGGCTTCAAGCCCCAGTCCGTGATCATGTCCTTGAGCAAAGCCCGCATCGGCTTGTCATAGATCGTTCGCGCCATGGTGGCCCCGGAGTTGTTCTGCCAGAGGCGATTTGACCAGATTCGCACAGGAACGCACAGCTGGACTCACCCGGATTGCTCGCCTCGGCATTGTCAAGAATGRGGACAATTCGACTCGATCGCCTTGACCACTGGCACCAGGACATCTCGTTGAATGCGCTCGTCTTCGACTGAGCCATGCATGAGCCTCATCCAACATTAAGGAGGGGCCGTGTTGGACACTACACGGACCTACTAGTGTAGTGCGCTCGAATTAGAGGAACTTAATTTCTGAAGCAAACTCCATCCTCGACGGGAGGTTGGAAGCATGCGAGTCGCGGCCGAGATCAAGTTGGATGGGGAAGTGCAGCGGGAGCTGCAGGCGCTGAGCCGGCGAGGCAGCGTGCAGGCGCGGGTGCAGCAGCGGGCGAAGATCATCTTGTTGGCGGCGCAGGGCCTGCAGAACAAGGAGATCGCGGCGCAGGTGGACCTGGACCGCAGGCAGATCGCCTTGTGGCGGCAACGCTTCCTCGAAGGGGGCGTGGCCGCGCTGATGCAGGACGCCCCGCGTTCGGGACGCAAGCCCAGTGTGACGACGCCCGCGATGGAGTCGCGCATCGTCGAGTCGACGCTGCACGACAAGCCCATTGCCGCCATGCACTGGAGCACGCGCACGTTGGCCGCGCAGCTCGGAGTGGGCCCGACGACGATCCGCCGGGTCTGGCATCGCAACGGCCTCAAGCCGCACCTGCAGACGACGTTCAAGCTCTCGCGCGACCCCCGCTTCAAGGACAAGCTGGTGGACGTGGTGGGGCTGTACTTGAACCCGCCGGAGCGCGCGCTGGTGCTCAGCTGCGACGAGAAGAGCCAGATCCAGGCGCTGAACCGCACCCAGCCGGGCCTGCCGATGAAGGCCGGACGCGCGGGTACCGTCACCCACGACTACAAGCGCCACGGCACGACCACGCTGTTCGCCGCGTTGAACACGCTGGACGGCACCGTGATCTCGATGTGCCAGCAACGCCACCGGCACGAAGAGTGGTTGAACTTCCTGCGCCTGATCCAGCGGCGCACGCCCAAGCACCTGAC